>JAUUZB010000928.1 GCA_030590185.1 Deltaproteobacteria bacterium | reverse complement strand
CCGCTGACGCTGCATTTAAGCACGTAATTAAAAAAATGTACGGGGCTGAAGTTTTGAAAAATGCTGAGAAAATGGCACAAGAGTTATTTAACACATAACAGAGTGATATGCAGCCTGGCTTCCACCAGCCACCCACGCAACCAACTGAAACAAAATGAATAATGCTCAGCTAAAAAGGACATTACGAAAACCCCGGCATCGTGCTGACGTGCGCATTACCATCGAAGCCAATGGTGATAAATTTACCCTCAATGCACATCAGGGGCTATTCGGGCAATACAGGGTAAAGGTGGGGCGGTCTTGGTCAGCGAAACATCAGTTCGCAACCCTGACCGAAATATTTGCCTCGCCGTTGAGACCGATCCGGACCACGCGGGGGCACAGCTCGCCCTGGCGGATCTGTTGGTGGAGACCGGCAGCGAGGTTCGAGCGGCGGATCACTACCGTCGCTACCTCGAGCTCAACCCGCAGGCCGAGGACGCTGAGGCCCTGCGCCTGCTGATCGCGGCCCTCGGTGCGCCGGCGGAGTCGGGGGAGGCCGCCAGTGTGCAGCCGGATGCGCTCTTCGACGTGGTGTTGGTGGAGTACGGCGAGGACAAGGAGGCGGTCGTCCGGGTGGTCGCCCTGGCCGGTGGTCTCGAGCCGCTGGCCGCACGGGCGGTGGTGGAGAGCTCACCGGTGTCGATTGAGCACGCCGTGCCGCGGGAGGTCGCTGAGGTGCTGGTGGAGGAGCTCGAGGAGGTCGGCGCCACGGGCAACATGAAGCCGAGCGGAACCTGGGGTGGGACCGAAAAACTGACCCGCCTCGCTCCGAACCAAATCGACGCCACCATCCTCAAACGCGAGGGCAAGGTCATCGCCTGCTTGAAGAAGAAGAGCGGCCTGACCGGCGGAGATTACAGCCTGACCGTGGCCTTCCTGATTCAACGCAACGGCAAGGTCAAGTCAGCCGAGTTCAAGGGGCCGCGGGCCATGGTTGGATCACCGGCGGCCAAGTGCGTGCTCAACCAACTCAAGCGCCTGCGCTTTCCCAAGAACGATGTGGCCAGCCGTATCGATCGGCATCTGCTCGGGCCCTACTCGGTGCCCTGAGTCCGTTGTCGGGGTCGGCCCGGGGCCCCCGGTCTGCTCCGCCTTGCTTCCGGCGCAGACTCGTGGCATCGCCAGGGCGATGCTGAGCGCTCTGTTTCGACCTCTTTTGCCGCTGATCCTGGTTTCCTTGACCGCGGCGACCGCTCGCGCCGACGCCGTGGATCTCCAGGTGCGCAGCGCGGTGCTGCACGGCCAGGATAAGCCGGCCCTGATCTTGACCGTCAATGAACCGCTGGCCAACGCCACCATCGACTTCACCCGCAGCGACGGTAAGAAACTCAAAAAGAGCAGCGGCCGGCTCGAGACCGGCGCCGAGTACGAGTTCATTCTCGACGCGCCGGTCGGCAAGTTTAGCTTCGAGGGAACCCTCTCCGTGACCTTCCCCAACGGCAACAGCGGCTCGATGCCGCTGACCCTCCAGGTGGAGGTGGCGGCGGTCATGGGGATCACCGTGCCCGAGGAGAAGCTCGACACCGAGGCGGGCACCGCCGAGCTCACCCTCACCCGCGCCGCCGGCTACTGCGACCACGAGGTTCAGGTCGAGGACCAGGCGGTTCGCCGCGGGCGCACGGAGTTCAACGGTGAGCCGCCCGGCACCCCACTGTTGGTGACCTGGCGGACCTTCCAGAACGACGGCATGACCCTCAAGATCACCTTCGATTGCCACGATCGGGAGCGCGTCTTCGAGAGCGGCATCGAGCTCTTCCCCTGGAAACTCGACATCCCCCACGAGGACATCATCTTCGACAGCGGCAAGTGGGAGATCAAGCCAGGGGAGGTGCCCAAGCTCCAGGCGGCGGTGAGCGAGATCAACAAGGAAGTGGCCCGCTTCGGTCGCTGGATTGAGGGCGTCAAGCTGTTCGTGGCCGGCCACACCGATACGGTGGGTGGCAGCGATTACAACCGCGACCTCTCCCTCAAGCGCGCCCGGGCAATCGCGAGCTTCTTCCGCAAGCGCGGGGTGCGAATCCCGATCCATTTCGCCGGCTTCGGTGAGGATGAACCCACGGTGCCGACCCCCGACGAGACCGACCAGCAGGCCAACCGCCGCGCTGATTACGTCATCCGGGTGACCACGCCCGCTGGCCGGTGGCAGCGGCTCTAGCGCTCGATGGGGGCGGTGCTCAGCTCCATCGGGGCCCTCACCCTGCGTATCACCGAGGATACGGGGGGGATGTTCCTGGTGGCCCTGCGTGTCCTGCGTGGCCTGGTGCCGCCGCGCCTCGACCGGGACGAGTTGTTGCGCTCGTTGGTCGCCTTTGGCGAGGCCTCCCTGCCGATCGTGATCGCCACCGCCGCCTTCACCGGCATGATCATGGTGCTGCAGGGGGCGGCCTACATCGAGCAGTTCGGCGTTTACAATCTGGTCGGCTGGTACACCGGCTTTTCCACCTTCCGGGAGGTGGGGCCGATCCTGGTCGGCCTGATGGTCAGCGGTCGAGTCGGCGCCAACAACACCTCGGAGCTCGCGACCATGCGGGTCACCGAGCAGCTCGACGCCCTGCGCATCCTCGCCATCGATCCCTATGAGATCCTGATCGTGCCCCGCACGGTGGCGATCGTGATCGCCATGACCGCCCTGGTGATCTTCGGAGACCTGGTGGCCATCCTCGCCGGGGCGGTGTTCGCCCGCCTGCTGCTCGGACTCGACTATTGGATCTTCTTCAACAGCCTGTTCAATCTCCTCGACCCGGACGATTTCCTGATCGGGGTCGAGAAGGCGGTCGCCGTCGGCTTCGTGGTCGCGGTGGTCTCGAGCTACTTTGGCCTCAACGCCCGGGGCGGCTCCACCGGCGTGGGCCGCGCGGTCAACGCCCAGGTTGTGGCCTGCGCGGTGGCCCTGTTCTGGGTGGACTACCTCCTGACCTCGGTGCAGCGATGGGGTTGAGCGCGCCCCTCGCGGCCCTCGGTCGCCTCAGCTCGAGGGTCGTGGCGGACGCCCGCGGCATCTTCGGCCTGCTGGCGCGCACGGTCGCGAGCCTGCCGGAGCTGGAGTTGCGTCTGGCGTTTCGTCAGGCCTTCGAGCTCGCCAACCGCTCGGCCTTTTTTGTGGCGGTGGTGATGTCCT
>JAUUZB010001106.1 GCA_030590185.1 Deltaproteobacteria bacterium | reverse complement strand
GCTATCTCGGGGCTCCTTGTGCGGGGTGCCACTTTCACCTTTTTTTTCACCTTTGTTGGTTTGTGCGGGGTGCCGGCGGGCTGTTTTACCCCACCAAACAATGGTGAATGGGTGACGGGGGCACCTCTCTTGTCTGACCTGGCACCCGTTCGCCGATTCTCCTGGACCTCGTGCGCCTCGCTGCTACCTCTTCGCGGCGATGGTGGTGGCGTCGTTGGTGCGAGAGTCCACCACTGACGCCGAGACGAGCAGCCCGTGACCCGAAGCCACCTCCACCTCGGCGTATCCCCAGCCCACGTTCGGTGCACCCGCTCTCTCCACAAACGGTTGCAGGTCTTGCTCTACCTGACCGGGCTGGAGCGTGACAAGGTAGGTGGTGAGTAGCGTACCGTCACCGCTGTGCAAGCGGATCGAGAGCAGAGCCGTCCACAGGCCCGTGTTGGCGAATGTCAGATTGGTTCGATAGAGCCCCGCCTCCTGACGGAGGCCGGCAAGCCAGACCACGTCGCCGTCGTTAAGACCGTCATCCGTCGGTACGAGATCGCAGAGCTGTCCGAAGGTGCCAGCGCCTTCGTCGGTGAAGGTGCGGCCGGAGATCCGTAGCGTTTGGGTCGACCGTACCTCGAGGGTCCCCTTGCCTGTCACCCCCATCGCTCCGACCACGTCCTCGATGGCGAGCTGGGTTCCGGCATCTACTGAGCGACTGAGTGAGCCTGGGGTGTCGGGCGAGTGCAGGACCAGCTCGAGCTCGGCGACCTCGTCGCCGTCGTTGATCGCGACCACGTCGGTTCGCCACTGGCTTCCGGACGACCCCGGCAGGTGGGCCGCCACCTCGGCCCAGTAGCTGTACAGATCCGGGTCGTACACGGTCAGTCAAGCGACGTCGCTCTGGGACTCGATGCCACCGCTGATGTAGACACGACCGTCGACAACCGCGACCCCGGCCAGGCCTCGAGGCCCCGCCATCCGTCCCCTCACCGTCCAGGCGCCGCTGGCGGTCGAGAAGACCTCGATCCAGGGCACTCCGGCATTGTTGGCGTCAGAGTCAGTCCCGCCAATGACGTACAGGGCATCGTCGATGACAGCCGTTGCCGGGGCGCCGCAGCGCGCAAACCCGAGCGCCGGCGCGAGCTCCCACGAGTTGGTGACCGGGTCGTAGCGCTCGACCCGGATCGTGCTCTGGTACGCGAGCCGACCGCCGATCGCGTAGATCGTACCGTCCAGAACTGCGGCAGCAGCAGCAACCCTGGGGTCCGCGAGCTCGGCCGCGTTACTCCACGAGTCGGTCGCCGGATCGTAGACCTCGACCGTGGCAACAGCGTCGCCATCCATCCTCCCCACGACACCGCCGATGACGTAGATCGCGCCATCGAGCACCGCGGCGGCGGCGCCCCAGCGCGCGGTCGGCATCTCGGTTCCCGCTGACCAGCTGTCGGTCGCCGTATCGTAGATTGCGACCGTCGCGAGACTCTCGTCGGCCGGCCCTGCGAGCCCGCCGAATGTGTAGATGCGGCCGTCGACTAAGGCAGTGGCGAACGCGGCCCTGGGCGCCGGCATGTCCATCCTCGCCGTCCACGTGTCGGTCACGGGATCGTAGACCTCGACCACCGACAGGACCTCGTACCCGAGGGTCCCACCGACAACGTAGACGAGACCGTCAACGGCTGCGCTCCCGTGCCAGCTTCGAGTGCCCGTCATGTCGGCGCCTCGGGTCCACGTTCCCGGGTGCACCGCGGCGGCGTGTCCAACTGCCAACGTTGACAGGGCCGCGATCGCGGCCGCCAGCAGGATCGACTTGTGCTGTCTTTTTTGTCCCACGATTTCCTCCCCTACTCTTCGCCAATTTCGTCGCAGAAGCGCGCTCGCCGGCGCCGAGACGCCCCTCTTCCCAGTTGCCGACCAATCACCTCGCGGAGATCGCAAGGCCAGGCCCATGAACGATTGCTGATAACATCAATCTCGGTTGCCGGCGGCGCAAAGTCAAGGATGGGGATGGGATGGGTGGCACGTGAGCCTCCTGCAAACTCGATTCAGGTGGGGGCAGCGTCTTAATTCGGTGAAATTTGGTGCCACGTTCACCAAGTTCACCATTGTTTGTGAGAAGGAAAATTCCTGGTAATTGCTGCATGGCGTCCTTCCATGCAGCGTGAATGGGAAGCCATCATACCCAGCGGAGCCAGGCTGCGATAACATTGACAGGCTGGAAGCCATCAACAATGCGAGACCTCATCGGTCGCTCCCTCGGGCATTACGGCATCGTCGAGAAGATCGGCGAGGGCGGGATGGGTGTGGTCTACCGCGCGCATGACGAGCGGCTCGACCGTGATGTGGCGATCAAGGTGCTCCATGAGGCTGTGGCTCACGACGCTGATCGTCTCGCGCGGTTCGAGCGCGAGGCGAAGGCGGTGGCCAAGCTCGACCACCCGAACATCCTTGCTATCCACCATCTCGGCACGCACGAGGGCTCGCCTTTCATCGTGACCGAGTTGCTCGATGGCGAGAGCCTCCGCGGGCGGATACCGCCAGGTGGAATGGGGTGGCAAGAAGCCGCCGAGATCGGCGCCGCAGTGGCCGAGGGACTGGCCGCCGCCCACCGGCAGAACATAGTTCACCGCGATCTCAAGCCCGAGAACATCTTCCTCACCTCGGACGGGCGCGTGAAGATCCTCGACTTCGG
>JAUUZB010000653.1 GCA_030590185.1 Deltaproteobacteria bacterium | reverse complement strand
GCAGTCGGTGGGCAGCCCGAGGCGTTCGTTCGCTTGGTAGGTGTCGTCACCGGCGTCTTGCAGCAGGTAGGTGATCGCCTTGGCCCACAGGCCAATACCGCGGCCCTCGTGCCCGGCCATGTAGATCAGCGCTCCGACTCCCTCATGAACGATCTGGGCCAGGGCGGCTTGCAGTTGGGCCTGGCAGTCGCAACGCAACGAGCCGAGCACGTCGCCGGTGAGGCAGTTGGAGTGCACCCGCACCAGGGGCGTCTCGGCGTGCCGGAAGTTGCGAAAGACCAGGGCGCAGTTGACCGCCATGTATTGGCTGAGCAGGGCGTAGAGTTGCTTGGGGCCTTCCTTGCGGACCTCCTCGACCACCGCCTCGATGCCGTGCAGGTCGGAGTTGTGCACCCAGGCGTACCAATCAAAGGTGGCCTGCTCCTCTCGATGAATGCGAACCGGCAGGGGCACCGGCCCGACGATGCTGATCAACGGGGATCGGTCGCCGCCCTCGGCTGGGCACGGCTGGCCACGCTCGTCGATGAAGCTCAGCTGTCCGCGTTCGAGCAGCCGGCGCTTGATGGTGGGATCAACGTAGGAAAACATGCCGCCGCACATAGCTCGCAGGGGCGCGGCTGCCAAGGGGAGAGCGAGGGGCGGCGTTCATAGCGTTTCGATGGCGCCGATGTCCGGGGCGCTGCCATTGAAGAGGCCGCCGACGCTGCCATTGCGGTCCTGGCCTATGTCGAGCCCGGCGTCGATGGCGGCGGCCTGGGGGGTGAGATCGCCGCTGGGCGGATCGACGAGCAGCGGATCGCTGAGCAGGTCGGTCGGGTCGACGCTACCGCCGTCGATGGCGTTGGTCCCGGTGGCGCCGTCACCGCCGTTGTCAAACCAGAGGTTGTGGTTGGCGGTGAGATCGGCGTCCACCGCGATCACCAGACCAAAGGCGGTGTTGCCGGCAACCAGGTTGTTTTGCAGGCGCAGGCCGGTGAGCGCGCCGAGCACGATGCCGTTGTTGGCGCCCACGATGGTGTTGAAGACCACCTCGAAGCTCTGGGCGAGATCGCCGAGGCGGATCCCAGCCCCGCCGGCCCGGAGGATTTGGTTGCCGACGATGAGATCGTCTGAGGCACCCTGCACCATTCGGATCCCGTCGCCGGCACAGTCCACGAAGCGATTGTCGATGATCACCAGGCTATCTGAGCCGAACTCTATCACGAAGCCGTGCCCATCGCTGCGATTCACCAGGTTGCGGGCTACGACTCCGCCGCTGCTGAGGCGACTGTAGATTCCGGGGGAGGCGTTGGTGATGACGTTGTCGGTGATTTCCACCGCTGTGCCCCAATAGTGATAGATCCCGGCTTGCTGGCTGCCCCCGCCGCAGTTGGTGAGGGTATTACCCACGGCCCGAAAGCCGGTATGACCCCCTTGGCCGCTCCACAGGCAGGGGCCATCGGCGTTGCGGATCGTCAGGGAGAGGATCTCGATGCGGCTGCCGTTGACGTGAATGAGACCCGTGCCCGCCACCGCCGGCAGGAAACCACCATCGATGACGACGTTGCTGCCGGTCCCATCGAGCACGGTGCCGCCGTCGCTCAATGCCGGAAGCGGCTCGGGGTTCGCGGGGCCGGTCCCGAGGTAGATGACGGTCTCCGTGCCGGCTGGGAAGATCGCCGGATCAAAGGTGATGCGGTCGGCGCCCTCCAGATTGTTGGCGAGGGTCATCGCCTCACGAAGCGAGAGAGCTGGTCCGGCTTCGGCTACATCCAGGATCCCAACCCCTCCGTCGAGCTCGTCGGCGGCGGAGGTGACGACCAGACCGAGACCGCCGGTGGGCATGGGCGCAGCGAACCCGCTGGTCGAGCCCGCAGCATTGGTCAGCAGGGCGCTCACCCGCCTTTGGGGGGCGGGCAGATCGAAGGTCCAAGAGCCGGCGATGACGTCGAGGGTACCGAGGGGTAGCCAGGCGTCGTCGTAGCCATAGACCTCGAGGGTCCCGGCCACCGTGGCGGTGCCCCTCACCTCGACAGCGTCGAAACCACTGATGATGGGCGACTCGACGTCGTCGTTTGTCCCCTCGCTGATCACGAAGTGGCCGCCGAAGTGATCACGAAAGGTGTTGCCCCGGACCGTGACGTGGGTGGCGCCGCTCAGGACCCGGGCGCCGTACCAGTAGTTGCTCTCGAATTGGTTGTTCTCCACCAAGACCTGAGTGGCGCCATCGCTAACCTCCACCCCGGTGTCGCCGCCGTCGTTGCCGCTGTCGCGAATGTCGTTATCGCGAATGATGATACCAATGGCGGCGTTGCCGCGCACCGCGATACAATCCTCACCGGCGCCGGTGATTGTGGAGTCGGCGATGATGTGACCCGAGCCACGGACCAGAATGCCGTGCGCCGAGGCGCCGTCGACCTCCGTGTCGATGATGGTCACGCTGCTGGGGGTCCCCTGGAAATTGATCGCATCCTGATCGCTGCTCTGGATCCGGCAGCCGGAGATGAGGTGCTCGCGCCCGCCGTCTAGCGATAGGGCGATGCCACCGCCACCGCCGAAGCCGCAGTCGACGAGGGTCAGGTCGATGAACTGGGTGCGTGCCACCTCGGTGGTCTCCACGCAGTAGGACCGTTGGCCGGTGTTGAACTCGCGCAGGGTCAGGCCGATCAGGGAGACATCGTCCGCCCGCACGTCGAGACCGACGGTATCGTTGAGGCCGTTGCCAGCGATGATCACCCCGGCGTCGCTGCCGTCGACGATTACCCCGGGCACGGTGATCGGTGGCAGGGCGCCGAGGGCTGGATCGATCTGGATGGTGGCCGGGGTGGCGGGTGGACAGATGCCGGGGTCGAAGCGGATGGCGCGGTTGCCCCCTGACACGACCGCCTTGCGGATCGCCTCGCGCAGGGACGTGTCGTTGCCGGCCAGGGCGACCCCCACGCTGTCCAGGTCTTCGACGGTGGTCACCAACAGGGTCGGGAGACCAGCCACGGTCCAGGTTTCGGTGGCGTCGGCATCGGTAGTCACGACCACCTCGCCGGTCTCGAGTCGGGCCATGACGTAGCCATCGATGAGGATCTGACCGGCCCGTGCATCGCCGTGCACGTCGACCCAGACCTGGACGGTGACCTCGCCGGCGGCAGGTAGGAGGGTGGGGGCGTCCGGATCGGCAGTGGTCTGATAGTCAACGGAGACATCTAGCCCAGCGTTGAAGAAGCGTGGCTGGACGACGAGCAGGGCGATCGGCTCGGTGGTGTGGTTTCGCAGGCGCAGGGAGACCGGCACCCGGCGCTGGCCGGGGATAACCTGGTCCACGGTACTCACCACCCGGCTAATGCCGAGCGGGCCGGCGGGGACCGGGACGTCGTCGTAGCCACTGCGGCTGCTGCAGGCGATGGTGGTGAGTGCGAGGCCGGCGACAAAGAGCACCGATGAGCAGCATTGTCCCGAGGTTGGCAACGTCATTCGCGAGTCGGCCCCACGATGAGGTTAGTCGGTCGAGGCTAGGAGGGCAACCTGGGAGGTTGGATCACGAGCATCGCCGCGAGTACTCCACCCGCGTCGCGGCTGTGGAGCAATTCACTTGATGGTGAACGGACCGAATGGGAAGCTCGTGACCGGCGCGCCATCCTCCGACGGTGCGAAATGCCAGCGCTGCATCTTGCTCGGGACGCACCCGCCCAGAGAGGTCTCGAGCAGCTCCGGCGGACCCTCGAGCAGAGGCGCGGTGACCCGTCCGTCTGGCAGGATTCTCCAGGCCAGCAGCAATCGGTACGGCCGACCCCGTTCGAGCTCGCCGCGTTGGAGCGCGGTGCGCAGGCAGGGTTTGATCGAGGCGGCCTGCGCCTGGACCGAGTCGACCACCGAGCGCATGGTCAGCGCGGTTGGCGGTGGCATCGGCTGGCGGGTCGACGCCTCCGGTGGGTTGGGATCGCCAGCCGTTTCCGCCTCGACCTCGGGCGCGGCCCGTGGGGCGGAGGGGACCCGCGGGTCGGCGCGGCTGATGGACCCGGGGCGGTGTGCGCTCGAGCGCCGGGAGGTGGGGACGGAGG
>JAUUZB010001107.1 GCA_030590185.1 Deltaproteobacteria bacterium | reverse complement strand
GCGACGGGGGTTGGGACGCAGCCCGAGGTCAGCCCAGCGGCGCACCCCGAGCCAGCGCAAGAACGGCCAGAGGCCGATCACCGCCACCACCATGACCGCGCGGCTCAGGTAGCGGTGGAAGGCGAAGCCACGCAACTGCGGCAGTAGCTCCGACTCGACCGCCCACTGCCCAGCCCAATAGAGCGGTGGCGCCAGCAGCGCGCCGACCACCACCACCCCGAGGGCAAAGGCGAGAATTTTTACGAGCGCGGGGATTAAATCACCCCGACCTGGCTGTCCACCGCGGGCAGCGCCCTAGGAGACCTTGGTGTAGATATCCATCACCTTGCCGAGCAGCGCCAACGACTCTTCCTTGGGCCGTTGGAAGGCGTTGCGGCCCATGATCGATCCGAAACCGCCGCCGTCGGCGATGGCCTGAATGTCGCCGAGGACCGAGGCTTCGTCCTTGGAAGCGCCGCCGGAGAAGATCACGATACGGCGGCCGCCGAGGCAGCCCCGGACCACGTCCTGGACGCGCTCTGCCATGGTGGAGATCGGGATCTTCTTTTCCTCGTAGACCTTCTTGATCGCCGACATCTCGAGGTGATCGGTCGGCAGCTTGACCTTGACGATGTGCGCGCCGAGCTGACAGGCGATCTGCGCCGCGTAGGAGGCCACGTCGATGGCGGTCTCACCCTTCTTCGACAGACCGCTGCCGCGCGGGTAGGACCAGATGACCGTGGGCAAGCCAACCGCCTTGGCCTCTTCGATCATCTCGCGGATCTGCTCGTACATGTCGTTGCGGAATGCCGAGCCCGGATAGATGGTGAAGCCGATGGCCGCACAACCGAGCCGCAGGGCATCACCGACCCCGCTGGTGACCGCAGGGCAAGGGTTCTCAGAGCTGTAGAGACCGTCGGAGTTGTTGACCTTGAGGATCAGCGGGACCTGACCGGCGAACTCGTTGGCCCCGACCTCGATCGACCCGAGGGGCGCGGCGTGGGCGCTGCACCCGGACTCGATGGCCAATTGGACATGGTAGCGGGGATCGTAGCCCTCTGGGTTGGGCGCGAAGGTGCGCGCCGGACCGTGCTCGAAGCCCTGGTCCACCGGCAGAATGACCAGCTTGCCCGTGCCGGCGAGCTTGCCGGTGTTGAGCATGCGATACAGGTTGGCGAGGACGCCTGGGGGGTTGCCGTTGTACCAGCTGAGGATTTCACGAACGCGGTCGGTGGTCACGTGTCACTCCTGCTTTGAGACGCGATAGGTGTGTGGGTCCGATAGGCTCGCGAAACTAGTGAGAGAGACGGGTGCCCGTCAAGGCGCCGCCCCATCAATCGACGGCGGTAGACAGGCCGGGGGTCTCGGCCCGGGTGACCCGCCAAAACAGCCACAGGCCGCCGACCAGCACCAGCACCGAGAAAAGGCCGCAGACCGCCCCCCAGAACCAGTAGGGCAAGAACAGCGCCTCGGCCATGTTGGCGACGTCGGAGGGAGAGGTGCTCTGGCCGTTGCCGGTCACGGCGGTGTCGGTGAAGAGATAATCGCCCCGGGAAAAAACACTGAGGGTCAGCTGGCAGGCCAAGAAGGCGATGACCCCCTGGGAGACCGCCGCCGAGGCCCTGTAGGCGATCACCAGGGTCACCGCGCCCACTACGCCAACGAACAGCCACCCGAACCAGCCGCGTACCACCCAGACGCAACTGAACAGCATCGCCGCGCCGAACAGGAATAGACCGGCGCGCGCCAGACGCTGGCGGGAGGCGAGCAGGAAGAAGATCCCCGCCAGGATCGGTGGCCCGACCAGACCGCCGGCGGCGAAGAAGGCCCGCGACACGCGGCCAAAGTTGCCCCGCACCGTGGCGACGCCGGAGGCATCGCTGAACATGCGAAACGAATCAAACTCACCGCCCACCAGGATGGCCGCGATGCCGTGGCCCATCTCGTGGGCGAAGGTCGACAGCAGGATCAGGGGATAGCCGATGTAGTGACCGTAGGGCACCACGTAGAGCAGGGCCGTGACCGCCACCGCGCCGCCCACCACCAGACGGGCACGCCCACGAGGGCTGGTGGCATTTCGGCGACCAGGGCCAACCTGCCTGAGTGACGCGCGATCTGGGTCCGCGGATTCGACCATCAGTCCACCTCGGACGCCAGCCAGTCGCTCACCAGCTCGCGCAAAACGGTCAGCGGCACGGCGCCGTTTTCCAGGACGGCGTCGTGGAAACTACGGGGATCATAGGCATCGCTCAGGGTGGTTTTGGCGCGGCGCCGCAGGCGCTCGAACTCCATCCGGCCGATCATGTAGGCCAGGGCCTGACCCGGCCAGACAATATAACGATCGATCTCGTTGTCGATCTCGTTGTCCGGCAGCGCCACGTTTTCCCGAAAGAAGGCGACCGCCCGTCCCCGGTCCCAACCCAGGGCGTGGATCCCGGTGTCGACCACCAGCCGTGCGGCGCGCCAGGCCTGGTAGTTGAGCATCCCGACGCGGGTGGCCGGGCTCGAGTAGAGGCCGAGCTCGTCCGCCATCAGCTCGGCATAAAGGGCCCAGCCCTCCGAGAAGGCGGTGATGTAACCGTGACGGC
Organism: Deltaproteobacteria bacterium; assembly: GCA_030590185.1. The sequence continues at coordinate 109 of JAUUZB010001107.1, read as the reverse complement.
GGAAGGCGGGTACGCCCAGCCGCTGCTCGGCAACGGCGAACTGCAGGTGGTGGCCCGGGATCGCCTCGTGGAAGGCGAGGGCCTCCATGTTGAACAGGGGTCGGGTCTG
>JAUUZB010000694.1 GCA_030590185.1 Deltaproteobacteria bacterium | reverse complement strand
GCAGCCAAGGCCGAGCCAGCCAAGGCCGAGCCAGCCAAGGACGAGCAGAGCAACGAGTCGGACGCGAAAGACAGCGCCGGCGAGTCGGACAAGGAGTAGGTCATGGGCGAGAAAATGTTCGGACGGGGATTCCGTCGTCGCAAGGTCTGTCGGTTCTGCGCTGAATCGGAGCTGATACTCGATTACAAGGACAGCAACCTGCTCCGGCAGTACATCAGCGAGCGCGGCAAGATCGTGCCGCGCCGGATCTCGGGCAACTGCGCCAAGCACCAGCGCGGCCTCTCTCTGGCGATCAAGCGGGCGCGCATTCTCGCGCTCCTGCCCTTCGCCATCACCGGGGCATAGGAGAACACCATGGAGGTTATTCTCATCGATCAGGTCTCGAACCTGGGCGACATCGGCGATCAGGTCAACGTCAAGGCGGGCTACGCCCGTAATTACCTGCTGCCCCAGAAGCTCGCTATCTCGGCCTCGACCAAGAACGCCAAGCGCCTGGCCCACGAGCGTCGCTATGCGGAGGTCAAGGCCGCCGCGGCGCGGGCCGAGGACGAGGCTGTGGTGGCGCGGTTGGCCGATGTCTCGGTCACCATCGCGCGCAAGTCTGGCGAGCAGGACAAGCTCTACGGATCGGTCACCACCATCGACATCGAGCAAGCCCTCGCCGAGGAGGGGATCGCTGTCGACCGGCGTAAGCTCGAGCTGGCGGAGCCGATCAAAACGGTCGGGGTCTATGAGATCCCGGTCAAGCTGCGCAGCAATCTCACCGCCAAGGTCAAGGTCTGGGTGGTCGCGGAATAGAGGTGTCGCCGCCCGGGCCCCGCCCGGGTGGCCGCGCTAACCGCTCGAAAAGGCTGGGGCCGGCGTCGCGTCGGCACAAAGCTGGTTTCGAGTCTTGAACTCCGAGTCGATTCGGCTCAACCTCATCTGATGGTTTCGGACGCAGTGCCGTCGCGGCCCCAGGGACGGGTGCCGCCGCAGGATACCGAGGCGGAGCGCTCGGTGCTGGGGGCGATGCTCCTTGATCCGACCGCCCTCAACGAGATCGCCTCCTTGCTCGAGCCGGAGGACTTCTACCGGCCCACCCACGGCTACGTCTTCGAGGCGATCCTCGCCCTGTTCGAACGCAACGAGCCCATCGACGAGGTGACCATTCGCGCCCAGCTCGCCACCGACGGCAAGCTCGAGGCGGTGGGGGGCTCGGCTTTTCTGGCCGGGCTCACCGACAGCGTGCCGACCGCCGCCAATATCGTCTACTACGCGACCATCGTGCGCAATCACTCGGTGGCGCGGCGCTTGATCAACGCCGCCACCGAAATCGCCGGCAACGTCTACGAGGGCGGCGCCGCGATCGAGATCCTGCTCGACGAGGCCGAGACCAAGATCTTCGAGGTCACCAGCGCCCGGGACAATCGCAGCTTTGCGCCCATCAAGGAGGTCGTCAAGGACGCCTTCAAGCTGATCGAGAAGCGCTACGAAAAGAAACAGGCGATCACCGGGGTGCCCACGGGCTTCGCCGATTTTGACAAGATGACCGCCGGGCTGCAGCCTTCGGATCTGATCATTCTCGCGGGCCGGCCGTCCATGGGCAAGACCGCCATCGCGCTCAACATGGCCCAACACGCCGCCATCCGTGAAAAAACTCCGGTGGCCTTCTTCTCCCTGGAGATGTCGCGCGAGTCCCTGGTCATGCGCATGCTCTGCTCCGAAGGGCGGATCGACTCCCAGCGACTGCGCGGTGGTTTTCTCAAGGACAGCGATTGGCCCAAGCTCGCCAAGGCGGCCGGCGAGCTCGCCGACGCGCAGGTCTACATCGACGACTCCGGCTCCCTGACCGTGTTGGAGATGCGCGCCAAGGCCCGCCGGCTCATGGCGGAGAAGGGCCTCGGCTTGGTGGTGGTCGACTACCTCCAGCTCATGCACGGCCGGGCCGAGTCGCGGGAACGTGAAATCTCGGAGATCTCCCGAGGCCTCAAGGCGCTCGCCAAGGAGCTCGCCGTTCCGGTGATGGCCTTGAGTCAGCTCAATCGATCGTTGGAATCGCGCACGGACAAGCGGCCGATGCTCAGTGATCTTCGTGAGAGTGGTGCCATCGAGCAGGACGCGGATGTCATTAGCTTTGTGTACCGCGACGAGTATTACAACCCGGACAGCGACGCCAAGGGCGAGGCGGAGCTGATCGTCGGTAAGCAGCGCAACGGTCCCACCGGGGTCGTGCATCTCAAATTCTTCACCGAGTTCACCCGGTTCGAGAATCTGAGTCGAGAGTAGGACCGGTGACCGAGGTTGCCACCGTGCTGGTCGTCGATGACGAGCCTGCGGTCCGCGAGGTACTGGTCGGTCTGGTCGGCAAGCTAGGGCTCGACACCCGTGAGGCCGCGGACGGGGAGACCGCCCTCGAGATGGTAGCCGAGGGGAAAGTCGACCTGGTCCTCCTCGACCTCAACATGCCACGCCTCAGCGGGCTCGAATTCTTGGCCGCGCTCCGCGAGCAGTCGGCTGGCCCCAAGCCAGCGATCATCGTGTTGTCCGCCATGACCGACGTCGAGTCGCGCAGCGAGTCGATCAAGCAGGGGGCGATCGATTTCATCGAGAAACCCTTCCGCCTGCCAGACGTCCGACGGCGGATCCAACGAGCGCTGACCATCGGTGATCTTGAGCGTCGCCTCGAGGATGCCGAGGACCGGTTGCAGGCCCTGCGCAGCGTGGATCCTGTCACCGGGGTTGGCGCGACCAGTCAGCTCTTCCGTGTACTCGAGGCCGAGTTCAACGCCGCCCGGGTGGGGGAACGGCCGCTCACCTGCGTGGTGGCGGCGGACGAGAGCTACGGGCGGATCCTCGACGGTGCTGGCCGCGGGGCGGCCGAGCAACGGCTCCAGGCCCTCGCGGCGAGCATCGAGTCCAAGCTGCGGGGCGCCGATCGGGTGTTTCGGGTCGATGCCGCGGAGTTTGTGGTGTTGTTGCCTGGCTGCGCCCGGGATGGGGCGGCACGGGTGGTCGCCCGGATCCGCGAGGCGGTCGCGGAGCAGGGCAACCTCGATGGCGACCAATTGGTGGTCGGCGTGGCGACCTATCCCCACCCGGAAATCAGTCAGGCGAGCCTGTTGTATCGGGCGGTCAATCTGAGCGTGGCCCAGGCGCGGACCAGCGAAGGGTTATGCTACTTCGAGGGCTTTTAGCCCGCCCCTCCCCCCAGAGGCGGGCGTTGCGGCGCTCGGCTTACTTCTTGTGCTTCGCCCGCAGGTCCGCCGCCATCTCTTTGATCTCCAGGAGATCCTGCACCATCTCGTTCCAGCCGTACCAGAGCGCGTAATCCGGGTTGGCGTGGAAGACGCCCTGGAAAGCGCGCATGCGGTGCTTGAGGTGCATGGTGAACAGTCGGTTCTCGATGACGGTGGGCGAGTCGCTGAAGGTCAGTAGATCGGGGAAGTCGTAGCTGTAGCTCTCCGGCTTCTTCAGCACGCCGTCCTTGTAGAGCCCCGCGATGATCGTGATCGCCTCGGCGAGCAGCTTGTCGGTCTCGCGGATCATGGAGTCGCCCTTGCCGAGCTCAGCCTTGGCGAAGTTCTCCGAGTGACACTCGCTGCAGGTGTTGATCATCTTGGTGCGCTCCTTGTCGAAGGCCTCGGCGCTGAGACGCGCGACGTCCGCCTTGGCCACCAAGTCGAGGCGGGCTGTGGGCTTGCCGTCCGGGTCGAGCACGCCGAGGGCCTGAAGAATGGTCACCCGGTCCTTCCACCATTCGTCGCTCTCGCCCGGGTAGGGCGCCAGGCCGTTGGTCCGCACCCCCAAGAAACCCCAGGCGGTCCGTACTTCGTGGTTGCCGCCCTGCATGTGGCAGGTTTGGCAGGTGGGCGCCGCCGTATCCTT
>JAUUZB010000119.1 GCA_030590185.1 Deltaproteobacteria bacterium | reverse complement strand
GATCCTCTGCGACGATTGCCACCTGGTGCCCACCGAAAACAACGCCCCCGGCCACGCCGACACGGCGCTGCCCGCCGAGCTCACCTGGGGTGCCCTCGCCACCGCCGACGGCGCCGTGCCGGATTTTGATAGCACCCGCTGCACCAACGTCTATTGCCATGGCGCCACCCTCACCAACGGTGGCGGCACCATCACCGACCCGGAGTGGACCGTGGTCGATGACTCCCAAGACGCGTGCGGCACATGTCACGGCGCGCCGCCGAGTGGCTTCCACCCGCAGGTGCCGCCCGACGACTGTGGCACCTGTCACGACTACACCGGCCAGGTGCCGGACAACCCAACCGAGCACGTCGACGGCATCGTGCAGGCCCGGCGTTTCTGCGGCGACTGCCACGGCATCGCACCGGACACCGGCGCCCACCTCGCTCACTACGGCGGCGACGGCTCGCCCCTCCCGGCCACCGACCTGCGCATCACCAGCGACTTCTACGCCGATGACGCCCCGGGCTACATCTATGGCTGCGGCAACTGCCACCCCCTCGACAACGCCGCGCACAACGATGGCGTCGTGCAGGTGGAGCTCTATGACCCGAGCGCCCCGGCGAGCCGCCTCAAGGCCCTCAACCCACCGGCCGCGAGCTTCGACGGCTCTACCTGTAGCTCGGTCTACTGCCATAGCTCGGGACAGGAGTCACCGACCTACGTCACCACGCCGGCCTGGGATGCGACCCTCGATCCACAAACCGCCTGCACCGCCTGCCACGACAACCCGCCCCGTTACACATCCGGCGGCGCCGGCACCACCACCGCCAACAGCCACCTGGTGTTGGCCGATGACGGCTACGAGCTCGGTCACTTCGGCGGCATGCCCGGGCCCTGGCACGGCGACTACCATGGCGGCAGCTCTGACTCAGCGTCACCGATGACCTGCCAGACCTGTCACTACGACACCACGGCCAACACCAACACCGGCCCGAACGGCTTCTACTATATGGACACCAGCGGCGATTACGATCTGGGCGGCTCCCTCGACTACTCTTGCACGGCGGCCGGCTGTCACACCGGTATTGCCGGCCAGCAGCCCCAGGGCTTCGGCGCCGTGCAGTACGAGAACCACGTGGATGGTGTACGCCAGGTGGTCTTTGATCCGCGCACCTCGATCCCCGCCGGCACCGGCGGCCTGCCCGCCGGGGCGAACGAGCCGGCCATGCCCCAGTGGGTCACGGCCCTGCCGAGCTCGTTTGTGCCCCCCGACTCGAGCATCGACGGTGGGACGTGGTCGTTCCACCTCGCCAACGCCAGCTACGACCCGGCGAGCAAGACCTGCTCCGAGGTTGGGTGCCACATCAAGCAGTCCTTTGGGGTGCTGAGCGGGTCGATCACGGATCCCCTGGTGTGGGGGGTGGACCCGGTGGGGACGGCGACTTGTAACGCCTGCCATCAGTTCTGAGCCAGCATATCGCAATGTAGCAACATCGCAGAACCGGCCCCGCCCTAGGGGCGCTTGTGGCATCCGATTCACTGCGATACGGGGCGGGGGTGACCGTCCACGATTTCGTCAGGGTTTTTCATGTGACAGGGGAAAACTCTTCTTCAACCCATCCACACCACAGAAGAGCTGCATGATTCGAACACACACCACCACCCGTCTCATCACCCTCGGTATCGTTGCCGTCTCGACCCTAACCCTCGCTGCCTGCGGTATTCCGGGACAGGAAGAAATCGCCGGCGCGACTCAGGATGCGCTCGCCGAACAAACCACCGAGGACGCGATCGCCGACGCCATCAAGGCCGCCATCGCCGATGGCGAGACCCAGGAATCGATCGCCATTGCTGTCACCGACGCGGTCGCCGAGGTTCTCGGTGATGCTGCGGTGTTGGCGATGATCCAGAGCGCCGTCGAAAACGCCCTCATCGCCGACGGCACCATCGCCGGTATGGAGAGCGCGGTTGAGCTGGCGTTGTCAAAAGTCACCTTGGCTGAGACTATCGCCGCGGCCAAAGGCATGGTGGCGGTGGCCGAGGAAGGCGTATCGGTTGGGAGCTTCGAGATCGGCTCCACCGCCGAGCTCGAGACGGCGATCGCGGCCGCCGAGTTGGTGGATGACGATCCCGACGCGACCCTGGCAGAGATCAAGCAGGCCAACGAAGACCTCACCGTGGCGACCATCGTCTTCATGAGCAAGGTCATCATGGTCAATGTCACCCAGTTGGTGTCGGCCATCGCGGCCGCCAATGGCCTGATGGACGCGGCCTGTCTCGTCGCTCCCGCCGAGTGCCTCACCGGCGGTGGTCTCGACGGTGCCATCACCGGCCTCGAGGATGTCCTCGACGACGCCCAGGACGTGGTCGACGACCCCGATTCATCCCAAGAAGACGTGGAAGGTGCCGAGGACGCGGTCGAGGATGCCACGGACGACTTCTGTGATACCACCGGCGCTTTTGGGTACACCTGTCCGTAGGGCTGCCCTGGTCTGACCAGCGTGTGACAATGTGCCTGGGCGGTCCGAGCCCCGCGCACTAGCGAGGGGTTGTGCCGGGGTGGGCCCCGGCCAGCCCCTGTTGGGCGACAACCATGCAAAGGCTGCGGCGGCTCCTCCGCTACGTGTTTTTTACCCACCTGGCCGTGGGACCGATCCTCATCCTGGTATTGGCGTTCGCCTCTCCGATCATCATCGGCGAGGGGCACTTCGATCGCCTCATCAGTTTTGTCGAGACCTTCAACTTCAAGTGGTGGTTGGTGGGCATCCTCGCCCTCGCTTGGGTCGTGCCAGCCATCCTGGGAATGATCTATTCACGGGTGCACGGGAATCGCCTCGAGGTGACACGGCTCAACGACATGCTGTCGCGCATGTTGGATCACTCGATCCCGATCGAGGTCGACATCAACGACCGAATCCCCGTGGCCTTCGATCAAAAACTCACCGTCCCGATCGAGCTCGATGCCAAGCTCGACATCGACGACACGGTCACCATCGAGGCCGAGATCCCGATCAAGGCTGAGATCCCGTTGGACACCATCATCGAGACCTCGGTGTTGGGGATCGGCAAGATCAAGATCCCGATCAACGCCCGCGTGCCGATTGATCTTCTCTTACCGCTCAAAACGAGCATCAAGCTCCACGCCCACGGGATCCCGATCTGCCTGCGAGAGGAAGCGATCGTCAGCCTGCCGCCGGTCGAGCTACCGCTGGCCTGCCGGTTGGAGACCAAGATCGAGTTGCTCGCCAACTTCCGCCACGCGGAGGAGCTCTTGAAACACTCACTCGATTCGGTGGACAAAAAATGACCCCCATGACGCACAGGCAACACATCGTGGTGACGGTGATCGCGGTGGTCATCGCCATCGTCATCTTCGCGATCGTCGATCCCCTGTCTCGTTTTGCGCTCACCCTGAATCTCGAGAAGGACGTCAAGGTCCTGCTCGACGCCAGGATCCCCTTCGCGACCAACATCAAGGAGACCGTCACCGTTTCGGTCGATGAGAGCCTAACGGCGGAGGTTCAAATGCGCGAGGGCCTCGACATCCCCCTCGACGAGATGTTCGCGGTACCGTTGAAGACGACCATCACCGTTCCGCTGGACACCGACATCATGATCGATCAGGTGCTCGACATCGAGGTGGATGTGGTCGTCGAGGCGATCCTCACCGAGAAGGAGCTCGATCTGGGAGTGCTCGAGGTGCCACTCGACACGGCGATTCAAATCGATGACGAGATTGAAATCAATTTGGTGGTGCCCATCGACACCACCGTCACCACCCTCCTCGGTGTGCCTGTTCCGGTGAAGGCAAACATCCCCATCAAGACCACGATGCCGATCAAACAGAAGATACGCATCAAGGATCTCCTAAAGGTGCGGGTCAACAAGTTCCGCGCCCCGCTCAAGATGACCCTGCCGGTGAAGTTGAGTTTGCCGCTCAAGCAGTCCGTGCGGGTCAGGGGCGAGGTGACCGTGCCGCTCGAGCAAACCATCTGGGTGCCGATCAAGAAGACCATGCACGTCAACATGCCCGGCACCATCCCGGTGGTCGTGAACATGAGCAGCGAGCTGCCCGCCACCATCAACGCCACCTTCGACTCCGAGGTGGTGCTGAAACACGAGGTGCCGGTGAAGCTGGGCGTCTTGAGGATCCACGCGGATGCGTTGGGCATCGAGGTGAACTGAGGTCTCTCGACGCCCCACCCGCTCCGTGCGGCGCGCGGCTCTCCATGCGTCATAGATCCGGAACCGAGCCTCGGATATGAGCTGAGCATGCAGGTTCTGCTCTTTCCCTTCGGCACCCAAGGGGATGTTCGGCCCCTGGTCTCCATCGGCGCGACACTGCGCGACCGCGGCCACGACATCCTCCTCGCCGCGAACCCGCGCTTCGAGGGCATGGCCCGTGCGGCGGAGCTCGACTTCGAGCCACTCGGCACCGTGGAAGAATACACCGCGGTCCTCGACAACCCCGACCTGTGGCATCCCCGCCGGGGTCCGATGCTGCTGCACGATTACTCCTTTGGCCCCGACCTCCTGCGCCAGCGCGAGGTGGTGGAGCGCCGGGCAAAACCAAACACGGTCGTGGTCGTGGGGACCTTCGCGGTCGGGGCGCGGCTCGGGGCCGAGAAGCTCGGGCTGCCGTGCGCGCGGATGCAGGGGCAGCCGTCGGTCTTTTTTGGCGCCCACGATCCGCCGGTGTTGCCGAGCGGCAAGAAGATGGGCGGCCCGTTGTGGCTGCGCAAGATGATGATGGGGTTGTTCGACAAGACGATCTTCCGTCCCCTCGGCAAAGACCTGAACGCCGCGCGCCGGGACGCGGACCTGGCGCCCCGACCCAAGCGCTTCATGGGCTTCTTCATCGACGCCGACGTCAACCTCTGTCTGTACCCCGACTGGTTCGCCCCGGCCACGCCCGACCGACCCGACAATGCCCACACCATCGGCTTCTTCGTCGAGCCCCCGGAGGGGAGCGGCGAGCTCGAGGCCGAGCTGAGCCGCTTTCTCGCCGACGGTGCGCCGCCTGTGGTGATGACCCCTGGCCCGGCGGGGTATCAACATGGTGACGCCTTCTTCCGGGTCGCGGCCGAGGCCTGCGCTGAGCTCGGGCAGCGGGCGGTGTTCGTGACCCGCGGCCAGGAGCTCGGGCTAGAGCTGCCCGCCGAGGTTCACGCCTGCGACTACGCGCCGTTTGGGTTGCTGTTTCCGCGGGCGGCGGCGATCGTCCACCACGGCGGCATCGGCACCGTAGCCCACGCCCTCGCCGCGGGTCGGCCGCAGTTGGTCACCCCGTTCGGGTTTGACCAGCCGGACAACGCCTGCCGGCTCGCGGAGCTCGGCGTGGCGGACTCCCTGATGAGCAAGGCGCTCACTGGCCCCGCCTTAGCACGCAAGCTGCGCGCCCTGCTCGACTCCGGGTCGATGGCGAAGAAGGCCGAGGCGCTCGGTAAGAAAATCGCCGAGGAGAACGGCAGCCCGGTGCAACACGCCTGTGATCTGATCGAAGCCCTCGCGGTGTGAACCGCTCGCGCGGCCGGCGCCTTTTTTGGGGATCCTCCGGCCCCATGGTTCAATTTCTCTTAGATTCCGCGAACCAACGGCACCGACTCGAGCTGCCAGACGCGGAACGTGCGCGAGGAGATCTAATGTTACTGAAGCTCACGGCCCTGGGCCTGCTGATCGCTGGCGGCACCCCAAACACCGACGCCAACGGCAACGCGACCGCACCGAACCCGGGCGCGGCCTTTGCGGAGGTCAAGACGACCGTGCGCACCGATCCCCCGCCCGAAGAAATCACCCGCGGCCGGCACTACGTCAACAGCGACGAGCGCCGCCACGACCTCTTCCATGACGCCATCGCCAACCGCGGCGGCATGCTCATCGGCGTGGGCGCCGGCCAGAACTACGTGCTCGCCGGCTGGGTCGAGCCCGAGGCAATGGTGGTGGTCGACTTCGATCAGGTGATCGTCGACATCCACAGCCTGTTCGACGTCGTCCTGCGCAACACCAACACGCCCAAGGAATTCATCGCCGCCTGGCGCCACGAGAACCGAATTCGCACCCTGCGCTGGTTCCGCGACGCCTTCCCAAAGCGCGCCGAGCCCAAACCGATGCGCGAGCTGTTCATCGAATATCGCGACAACCTGAGCTGGGGATTCAAACAGACCCTGGAGCGCATGACGGCCCAGGGCCAGCGCACCTACCTCGACGACCAGGGTCAATTCGACACGGTCAAGCGCCTGGTGACCGAGGGCCGGGTGCTCGCCATCCGCGGCGACTTCACCGGCCGCCGCACCCTCACCGACGTGGCGGGCCTAGCGCGGAAGCTCGACCTCGAGGTCTCGACCCTCTACCTGTCGAACATCGAGCAGTACTTTGCGTGGCGGCAAGGTCACTACCGGGCCAACATGCTCGGCTTGCCGCTCGATGACGACACCGTGGTCCTGCGGGCCTATGGGGTCGGCGAGGAGTTCGCCGCGGACCACAACTACCGTTACTATTTCCAGTCCGGCAGCAACTTCCACGCCTGGCTGCGCGACCCGACCATGGAGTCGGTGCGCAGCCTGTTCCCGGCTGGCGAGCGCGCTGACACCGCTGGTTTCTTCGAGGTACGCATCCTGCCGGGGCAGCTCGACGAGCACCGGCGGCAGAAGCGCAAGCTCAGGCGCGGTCGTGAACAGGGGAAGTCGGAGCTCGCGGACGCCTCGGCGCGCTGAGAGCCCGTAGGTCTTTCGGCCGAATAGCTCGTTTGTCTTTTGGGCGCCTGCGGAGCCGCCAATACCGAGTCATTAACGCGCCGAGCTAGCGGAGCGAAGGGAGCGCAGGCCCCGCGACTCGCCGGAGGAGCGCGGCTTCGCCCCACAATCTAGCAACAGCGGGCGGAAGAACCTCTCTTTTTCGGCCTCAGCACGGCAACGGCAGCAACACGCGAAACGAATCCGCTCCTCGGGAGTGGCGCGGGGCCGAGCATCCCGAAGCGACGCGGCGGCCTAGCAAAAGACGCTGGAAGAACCCCCCATCGCAAACAAATCCGCCCCTCCAACGCCTTGACAACCCCGTGGGGCATTGCGATGGGCACCCCGGTCCCCCCTCAAAAACAGGAAATGCGATGAAAAACCGTTCACTAGCGCTTCGTCTCGTCCTCGCCAGTGCCCTGGGGCTCTTGGTCGTCTCTTCGACCGCCTGCAAGAGTGACCCCCCGGTGACGGACGCCGTCTGCGGCAACGACATCCTAGAGACCGGCGAGAACTGTGACGGTACCGATCTCGGCAACGAAGCCTGTGCCAACGGCGGGACCCTCGCTTGCAACGACGACTGCACCCTCGACGAAACGGGCTGCACCGGTGTCGATAATTGCGGCAACGGCGCCCTAGACAGCGGCGAGACCTGCGACGGCGCCGAGCTCGATGGCGGCACCTGCGCCGGCGAGGGCTTTGACGCCGGCACCCTGGCCTGCACCAGCGCTTGCGCCTTCGACACCAGCGGTTGTTGCGACGATGCAACGTGTACCGATGCTGAGACCCAATGCAACGGCGACACCATCGAGACCTGCGGGGTCGGCACCGCGGGCTGCCTGGAATGGGCGGCGGGCACCGACTGCAGCGCCACCGGCTATCTTTGCGACGACAGCAGCGGCACCGCCGAGTGCGTGCCCGACTGCAGCGACACCTGCCCAGCCACCGGGGACGAGCGCTGCAACGGTGACGTCATTGAGACCTGCGGAGCGGGCGCGGACGGCTGCCTGGCCTGGGCTTTGACCCTCGATTGCACGGTGGCCTCGGAGTTCTGCGACGCCACCGCCTCGCCGGTGGTCTGCTCCGGCACCTGCGTCAGCCAGTGCGCCACGGTCGACGCCACCAGCTGCAACTTCGACATCATCGAGACCTGCGAGCTGCAGGGCAACGGCTGCAACTACTTGATCGAGACCACCGACTGCGCCCTGACCGACGACATCTGTGACGACAGCAGCGGCACCGCCGCCTGCATCGCCTGCCTCGACGAATGCCCAGCGGACGGCGACAGCCAGTGCAACACCGACGTGATCGAGACCTGCTCGACGGGGGCCCTCGGCTGCCTGGAGTGGACCGCGGGGATCGACTGTTCGGCGACCGGCGACCTGTGCGACGACAGCT
>JAUUZB010000716.1 GCA_030590185.1 Deltaproteobacteria bacterium | reverse complement strand
CGCGGTGGTTTGGCCACGCAACACCCAGGTCGGGTCGGCGGTGCCCACCATGCCTATGCCGGTGGCGGTCAACTGTCGCGTACCCTGGGGCACGCTGTCGAAGCGAAAGCGGCCCTCGGCGTCGGTGACCGCGGTGCGCGGTGGGCAGGCCATCTGCACCTCGACGGCCTCGAGGCCCCCGTACTCGTGGTCATCCCGGGGCGGGGCGCGGGGCAGAGCGACCTGGCCCTCGATGATGCCCGCGGCGGTGAAGGAGATCGCGATCACCCCCTGGCCGTAGTCGCTGTCCACCGCCACGGACATGACCTCGATCACCTGGACCTGGCGCTGTTCCACCGTCCACGGCACCGATACGCTCAGCGCCACGGTGCCCGGCTCGAGACCGTCCAAGCGAAACTCGCCGTTGTTGTCGGTGACCCCGACCCGTTCGGTGCCGGACAGACTGATCGAGGCGCCCGGCTCGCGCAGGTGCCCACCCTCCCGCAGGCGCCACTGCGGCGTCAGCTCCGCACAATCAGGCGGCAGCTCGTCGAGCTCACAGGCCTCGGCGGTGGGGCCGGGCGGGCACGGGTCGACGAAGATGATGCCCCACAAAAAGGGGTCATCGCCGCCGGTGCAGGCGGTGAGGCTCAACAGGGCGAGCCATGCCGTGGGGATAGACCGCGTCATGGTGGGGTGAGGCTAGCCGGCCAGGGGTGATTACGCAATGGAAGCGGTGGCGGGGGACAATGGCTCCTGTCTCGCGCCAAGGCGCAAAGCTCGCCAAGGAAAGGCCCCTTTGCGACTTGGCGCCTTTGCGCGAGACTCTCGACGATCGCCCGGACCACTGACCGGATCGGTATCTCTGCGGGGGGTCAGCTGGGCGGCCGCTCACCGCTCGGCGCGGGTGCCACCGCCTTGGCCCGTCCGGTGGTCTCTCGCTGAATCCGGACCCGCCGCACCCGTGGCCCCGTCACCTCGAGCACGTGGAAGCAGAAGCCGCCCTGGTAGACCCGATCACCGGGCCGCGGCATTCGCCCGAGGCGCTCCATGAGAAAACCGGCCACGGTGCGCATGTCCTCGGTGGGGAGGTCGGTTTTGATCGCCTCCTGCACCTCCTCGAGGGGCGCGGTTCCCTCGACGTCATAGGCGCCGCCGGGCAGCCGGATGAGCTCGGTGCTGTCGTCGTCCTCGAGCTCGCCCATGACCACGGTCACGACATCGGCCGGCGTGACAATCCCCGAGGCGCCACCGTATTCATCGACGATGACCGCCATCTTGATGTGACGGTCGCGGAACTCCTTGAGTAGCCGCTCGCCACTCATCGTCTCCGGGAAGTAGACAGCGGGCCGGGCAAAATCTAGGAGCACCGGCGGAGCGCTGCCGGCCACGAGGTTGCGGTTCATGGCGAACAGCACCGAGCGGATGTCGACCACCCCGACCACCTCGTCGAGCTCGCGGACGCACAGCGGAAAGTGGGTGTGCTCCGAGGTGCGGACGCGCTCGAGGTTCTCCTCGAGGTTGAGGTTGATGTCGAGGAATGCCACTTCGCTGCGCGGCACCATCAGGTGGTGCGCTGTCTTGGACGGCAGGCTCATCGCCTTGGTGAGCATGTCGGAGCGCTCGGCGGAGAGCATGCCGGCGCTGCGGGCTTGGGCGACGATGATCTTGATCTCCTCCTCGGAGTGGCCGAACTCGTCCGGCGCGTCCTCGGAGAGTTGCCGCAGGCCAATGGCGCGCAGCAGCAGCCGCGCGATGCGGATCAGCACGAAGACGACGGGATAGAAGAAGAAGAAGATCACCCGCATCGGCCAGGCCGCGAACATGGCGACCGACTCCGCCTTGGCGATAGCCAACGACTTGGGCGCCATCTCCCCCACCACGATGTGCAGGAAGGTGATGGTCGAGAAGGCCAGGGTGAGGGCGAGGGGGTGCACCCAGCTCTCGGGCACCGACAGCCAGATCAGGCCCGGGGCGATCAGGCGCTCGAATGCCGGCTCGCCGAGCCAACCGAGGGCGAGGCTCGCGAGGGTGATGCCGAGTTGGGTCGCGGAGAGGTAGCTGTCGAGGCTGCGCACCATGGTGCGTACCCCGTGGGCGCCGGGCTTCTTGGCCCGGATCAGCTCGTCGATGCGGGTCGGCCGCACCTTGACCATGGCAAATTCGGTCGCGACGAAGAAACCGTTGAGGAGGACCAGACCGAGTGCCGCCGCCAGGGCGAGGAGGGCAGAGATCTGATCGTCCATGGACGCCCAGGATTGCGCGCCGGGGTAGCGGCGTCAAGTTGTGCGGGTGTGAGCACACTATATAAAGGAGCGTTATGAGCGAGCACCATCACGCCAAGGATGTCGCGGCCGCCCGTTGTCGAGTGGTCGTGGTGAGCGATACCCGGAGCCTGGAGACGGACGCGGCGGGCCCGGAGATCGTGTCGCGCCTCGAAGCGGCAGGCCACCGGATCGATCCGCGGGTGATCGTCAAGGATGAGGTGGCGCTGATCCGCGCCGCCGTCGAGGGGGCGATCAGCGATGGGGTGCAGGTGGTGGTCCTGACCGGTGGCACCGGCATCACCCCCCGGGACGTAACCCCGGAGGCGGTCGCGCCGTTACTCGATCGGGAGCTGCCCGGATTTGGGGAGGCCTTCCGGCGGATCTCATTTGACGAGATCGGGGTCAACGGGCTGTTGTCGCGAGCCGTGGCCGGGGTGGCGGGCGACACCCTGATCTTCGCGTTGCCCGGGTCGCGGCGGGCCTGCGTGACCGCCATGGAGCAGTTGGTGGTGCCGATGCTGCCGCACGGCTTGGGCTTGCGGCAGTGACCGGGCTCTGCGATTCTGCGGCCGCTGACGATGGGTTTGTCGATTAGCCAGAGGGGAGCGAAACGATGAAGGGGCGCAACGTGATCGATACTCTCGAGCTTCGCATGACGGGTCTTGGCTGCGGGGGCCTGTGGCTGGGCGCGGCCTTGGTGTTGTTGCTGGCAGCCTGCGGCGGCAAGTCGACGGAGCCGGCCAAGGCCGGGCCAGAGACGGCGACCGACGGCGCGGCCTCGAGCGGGGATGTCGACGCCACCGAGATCGACCCGGCGGAGGGTAGAGATCTGATCGACGAGGACTCGGCCCAGGCGCTCATCGCGGAGATCGAGCGCCATTGGCCCAAGGACGAGGAGCACCCGCTCGCGAACCCCCAATCATTGGAAGACGTCGAGGCGGTGTTGAAGCTCGACCAGGTAACCCTCTTCCAGAAAGCGGTCGAGTACGCGGCCGGCGACGACAGCCTCGAGGCGGTGGCCCTCGAGGGCCAGATTGAGCTGGCCTGGGGCGAATCCTACATGCTGTTGATGGAGATCCTGATGCGGCTGCGCGACGGCTTCAAGGAGTCGGCTGGCGAGATCGAGGCGAAGGACCGCGCCAAGCTCGCGGAGCAGGATCGCGACGACCTCAATTGGCTGCACGGCTCGGCGGAGGCGCTCAAGCTGCGCATCGACGCGCTCAAGCTCGCCTCCATCGACCACATCGCCACCGGGTTCGCCAAGGCCGAGATGGTGATCGAACAGCACCCGGACAGCTACCTCGGCTACCGCCTGGCCGCTGACTACTACCGGATGCTCCGCGAGTGGGATCAGTTCGACGCCATGGTGGCCAAGATCGAAGCGACCAACCCTACCTCGAACGGGCTGCTCTTTTTGCGCGGCGCCCACGCCTTCCAAACGAAGCAGGACCGCGCCGCGGCGCAAAAGTTCTACCGGCAGGCGCTGGCCAATGACCCGCAGTTCGTGCGCGCCCAGGCCCACCTGTTGATCATCCAGCAGAACATCGAGGGG
>JAUUZB010001112.1 GCA_030590185.1 Deltaproteobacteria bacterium | reverse complement strand
GGCCGAGGTCGCCCTGCGGGCCAAGCCGGCGTTGCAGCGCAAGAAGGTCGGCGAGTCGGTGTCGGCGAAGGTGCGGGCGCACCGTCCGGTGATCGCCGCCCTGACCCGCGACCGCTGCCTGACCAAGGCGGGCGAGCCGCTGGCGGATTTCACCGGACCGTCCCGTGAGCGCCCAGCCGGCACCTTCCCCTGGTTCGATCACCCGGACCGGCCACCGCCCGAGGGTACCGTGGTCTTCGGACACTGGGCCGCCCTCGGCCTGGTGATGCGACCTGACCTGCTGGCCCTCGACTCCGGCTGCGTGTGGGGCGGCGAGCTGACCGCCGTGCGCCTCGAGGACCGGGCGGTTTTTCGTCAGCCGTGTGTGGAGCCGCAGCTCACTGGCCGTTGAGGTGCCCGTTGAGCAGCACCTCGAGATCGAAGGTGCCGTTGGCGTGCGGATCGATCTCGAGGATGGCGCCGATTTGGAACCAGGGGAAGGCGTAGATCTTGCCGTTGGGCGCCAGCGCCGTGCCGTAGTACTTCGACCCGGGCTCCGCGGTTAGCGCGGTTGGGGTGACCTCGAAGGTGGTGGTGGCGTCCGGGTCATCCGGGTCGAGGTCGAGGAGCACCGGATCGATCATTAGGATCCCGCTCGCGGCGTGGGGGGGAACGTAAATCCTGCCGTCCGGGGCGAGGGCCCCCGGGCCCCAGCCGTAGCCGCTCACCGTCGAGGCGACGTCGGCGCCCACCATGCGCGTGCCGGTCTCCGAGAGGTCCTCTGGATCGATCTGCAACACCCGCGGGGCCTCGGCCGGTGCGGCGTAGATCTTACCGTTGGGCGCCAGGGTGCCGTGGTACCATTTCTCACCCTCGCGGCCGGCGAGCTCGGCGTAGTTGGCGGCGGAAAAGACCGGGCCCACCCGGCGGATGCCGGCGTCGGTTAGGTTCTCTGGATCGATCTCGAGGAGCTGCGGATCGGCGAAGGGAATGCAATAGACCATGCCGTTGGGCGCGAGCACCGCGCCGTTCCATTTCTCCCGGGTGATGTCGATGTTGGGATGGGAGATACGCTCGGCGCTCGGGACGCTCGGATCGATGTCGAGGACGTACGCCCCGTTGCGCGGGCAAGCGATGATGTGACCGTTGGGCGCGCGCACCGCGCCCCTCCATTTGTTGCAACCGGGGTCGGGGTCGACGGTGCAGCCGTCCTCGTTGTCATCTGCCTCTGGGAAGACCGGGCTCAAGGAGGTGGCGTTGGCAACGTTGGCTGGGTCGTAGCGCAGATTCTGGGGCTCATCCGAGGCCACCAGGATGATCTCTCCGCTCGGGGCGAGCAGCCCGCCGTACCATTTGTCACGGCGCCAATCGGTGGTGTCGCTGAAGTCGGGGCCGACCTCCTCGCTGGTGCCGGTCTGTGGGTCGAGCCGCAGGATGAAGGACGCGCCGCGGGGGGTTGCGTAGATGAGGCCGTCTGCCGCGAGCACCGCGCCCTGGTAGCGGCCGTTCGGGTAGCCCGAAAAATCCTCGCTCAATAGGCGCGCATCTGGGCGGGCCGAGTTGCCCGCGGCGGCGGCCTCCTGCAGCCGTTGTTGCAGCTCGGGCCAGATCTCCGGTCCCACGGTGTTGCGGTCGAAGCGCCCGCAGGTGGTGGTGATGCAGCTGTTGAGGCAGTCCGCGTCGTCGGTGCAGGTCTCGCCGTCGAGCCGCAGCCCGAAGGTATCGCCGTCGGGGCCCCCGTCCCCAATAGGGGTCACGGTCGCGGTGCGCGTCGGCAGGCAACCCGGGCCTGCGGCGAGCAGTAGGGCGCTGAGGATCCAACCGGTACGACGGCACGATGGCAGGGGGGCCCGTTTGCCTGCGCGGCAACGCGTAACCATGGGCACATCCTAGCACGGGCAGGTCCGGGGTGGAGCGCGCAATCTACGCGGGTCGGATGGGGTCCATGGGCGAGCGACCCGCGGCCCGGTCCCTTGGCTTCGCAGCTGCCCCCGGGCTAAGCTCCAAGCGCGTGGAGGAGGCCACCAGACTGGGGCGCTATTGGCTCGACCGCTTGCTTGCGGTGGGCGGCATGGCCGAGGTTCACCTAGGGCGCGTGGCGGGCGTCGAGGGCTTCGAGAAGAAGGTCGTCATCAAGCGCATCCTCCCGGAGCTCTCGGACGACCCCGAGTACATCGAGATGTTCCTGGATGAGGCGCGGCTCGCGGCGCGCTTCAACCACCCCAACCTGATCCAGGTCTTCGAGCTGACCAAGGTCGACCACCGCTACTGCCTGATCATGGAGTACCTCGAGGGGGAGGATCTCGCCCACGTCCTGCGGGAGAGCGTTCGCCAGGACCAGGAGATCGGCTATGAGCTCGCCGCCTATCTGATGGCGGAGGCGGCCGAGGCGCTCTATCACGCCCACGAGTTGCGCGACGATGACGGCGAGCCGCTCCGGGTGGTGCACCGCGACGTCACCCCGGACAACATCCTCGTCACCTGGCATGGCACGGTCAAGGTGGTGGACTTCGGCATCGCCAAGTCGGCCGACCGTTCTAGCTCGACGCAGGCGGGGGTGATCAAGGGCAAGCTCAGCTACTTCTCGCCCGAGCAGCTGCGCGAGGAGTCGCTCGACGGGCGCTCCGACATCTTCTGTTTGGGCGCGGTGCTCTACGAGCTGTTGACCCGCTCCCGCGCCTTCGCG
>JAUUZB010000916.1 GCA_030590185.1 Deltaproteobacteria bacterium | reverse complement strand
GGGCATGATCTCCGTCTCGGGCGCGGCGATCCCTTCCTCCCCCTCAGCGGCTACTCGACCTTTCTCGGTATCCGGATCGAGCCCCGCGGCCCGTCGCAGCGCCCGGTTGACCGGCCCGAGCAACTCCTGGCGGGTGTACGGCTTGGCCAGATAGTCCACCGCCCCGAGGCGCAGCGCCTGCACCGCGGTCTTGATGGTCGGGTAGCCGGTGAGCATCAAGACCGGCACCCGCGGCCCGCTCTCCTTGAGGTGCTCGAGCAGCTCGATGCCGTTGACCTCCGGCATCATGAGATCCGTGATCACCAGATCAAAGCGTTCGCGCCCGAGCGCCTCGATCCCCTCGGCGGCGCTGAGCACCGCGGTGACTTCGTGCCCGAGACGGCCGAGGATCTTGCGCAGGCTGGAGTGCACGATCTCCTCGTCGTCGATCACCAACACGCGGGCGGGTGGTAGTTGCTCGCTGTCACTCATGTTTCACTTCCTCCGGGGGCCATGGGGAAGACCAGGCGAAAGGTGGCGCCGGCTCCAGGTTCGCCGTCGAGCTCGAGCTGGCCACCATGTTGCTCCATCACGCTGGCCACCGCCGGCAGGCCGAGGCCATTGCCGTGCTCCCCCTTGGTGGAGAAGAACGGCTCGAAGATCTGTTCACGCAGTTCGGGCGAGATGCCCGGGCCGTTGTCCGCCACGCTGATCAGGACTTCGCGCTGCTCGGCGCGCAAGCCGCCGCCGATCCGAACCCGACCGCGACCGTCCATGGCGTCCCGGGCGTTGACCAACAGATTGAGAATCGCCTGCTGGATCTGCTGCGGGTCCACGCTGACCTTCGGCAGATCCTCCAAGCCCTCGACGCGGATCTCGATGTTGTGGAAGCTCGCCTGGCGCTCGACCATGGTGACCGTGCGCCGGATGGTAGGGCCGAGCGTGACCTGCTGTTTGTTCGGTGCGCGCCGGCGGGAGAAATCGAGCAGGTCGCGGACGATGCGGCGGCAGCGCATGGTCTCGTTGAAGATCGTCTCGTAGTCCTCGCGTCGCGGATCGTCCGCGTCGACGTCGAGCAGCAGGTCCTCGGCAAAGGTCAGGATGCCGGTCAGCGGATTGTTGAGCTCATGGGCCACGCCGGCGGCGAGTCGGCCCACCGCGGCGAGGCGCTCGGTTTGTAAGAGCTCGCGCTGCAACTCCCGCTCCCGGGTGATCTCGCGTGACACGCAACAAACCGCCACCGGCTCGCCGTCGTAGTCGTACAACGGGAAGCGTTCGGAGATCAGGGCGTGCTCCTTGCCCGCAAAGGTCCGCACCTCCTCGGCGATCTCGTGGCCGGCGCCGTCGAGCACCGCCCGGTCGATGGCATCGATGTCGCGGCCGGCTTCCTCACCGAAGGCCTCTCGGGCGGTCTTGCCGATCAAGCTGCTCTCCTCACTTCCCAAGAGCCGCTCGGCCCGCGGGTTGACCAGCAGGTACCGACCCTCCAGATCCTTGATGGTGATGGCGGTGTGTACGGCGTTGAGGATTTGGGTGTAGCGGCGCGCCATGTCCTCGGTCTCGCGCTTGAGCATCACCTGCTCGGTGATCTCGCGTGAGGTCTCGACCACGTGCACGATCTCGCCCTTGGCGTCGAACACCGGATTTGCCGAGATTTGGTAGTAACCAGGTTTGCCGCGTTGGCCGTCGGAGTACTGCACGAAGGTCACTGGCCCGCGGCTGTCCATCACCTCGCGAAAGGGGCAGCGGCCCTGCCTGCAATCCTCCGGTGTGGCCTCGTGGCAATAGGCCTGGTAGCAGAACCTGCCCTTGGCCTCCTCGCGACTCGAACCGGTGACCTCCTCGAAGCGACGGTTGACCCGCTCGATGCGCATTTTTGGATTGGTGACCATCACCACGTCCGGGATGGTGTCGAGGATCTCCTGGAGTCGTGCCCGATCCTCTTCGACCCTCTCCTCTAGCTCGGTCTTGAGTCGTAGCTCCTCCTCCAAGTTGCGGTGGACCTCCTCCAGGTCCCAGAAGACCCGCGCCAGGACGTGGTCCATGACCCGCACCCCGGGTGGGCTCAAGAAGATGATGTCGTGGAGCAGATCCTCATTGCCGGTCAGCTCGATGACGAGCTCGAGCTCCGGCACCGCCATCGCTTCGTGCACGCTGTCGAGGGTAGGCCAGCCGCGCGCCCGCGCGAACACCATGCCGGGCGCCTCCGGGTCGCGGTCCACCACCGCCAGCAACGTCAGGTCGAGCACCGCGAGCTTACCCTGGTCGAACATCTCCAGGACCGCGAGCCCGCCGGGGCCGGCGCCGATGATGACCGTCTTCATGGGTCCCCGCCTCCAGTTCGGAGGGGAGCTTAGCAGGGGGTCGGGTCAACAACCACCGGGGCAGACCCAGTCCATCGCCTCCTGCTCCTCGGTGAAGCCGCGGATGCGGTCGTCGGGGCTGGCCTGGACCATGCGTCGCACCTGTAGCAAGCCCGCGCCCGAGCCGACGAGGATCGCGATGCGGGCCACTCGCTCGCACAGCTTGCGGCGGTTGGTGCGCAGGGCCTGTTCCACTTCAGGGTTGGGGGCCGGCTTGGCCAGGCGCATGTCGAGCAGGATCGACCACTTTTCCAGGGGGAGCCCAACGAGCGCCGCGTCGATGTTCACGAAGCTCCAGTCGACCTCCTGCGCCGTGGTCATGGGCTGATCGCTGCGAACCAGCCGGATGACGTGCTTCTCGAGGTTGCCGACTACCTGCCAGTGCTCGTCGCCGCCGAGGGTCTTGAAGCTCTTCTTGTGCATCACCATCTCCGTCGCAGCGCCAGGCGCGGGTGCCGGGCGCGACGTCTAGGCGAACGCTTCGAGTTGCGGGTCGATCGGGATCTCTTTGGATCCCTGGGCCGCAGACTCGTACAGCTTCTCAATCAAGCGCACGCAGTAATAGGCTTCCTTGGTTTCAAAGCCGGCATAGTCCTCCTCTTTGATCGCCTGCCGGAACTGGTCGAACAACGACATGAACCAGGAGACGTGGGAGGCGTCACCAAAGGAGGAGGTGATCTTCTCCTCGCGCATCTCGCCATTGCCGTTGGCGATTTGTAGCTGGTCCTCGTCCACGAAGACCGCGCCCTTTTCCCCGTGCAGCGAGTAGCGAACCTTGCGCGAGGCGGCGGTCCAGGACAGGAAGACCTGGGCGAAGCCGTTGGGGAAGCGCAGCATGCAGGTCACCGAGTC
>JAUUZB010000597.1 GCA_030590185.1 Deltaproteobacteria bacterium | reverse complement strand
GCCTGTAAAAAGGCGGCGTTAGCTTTTACCTGGCCTTTACAATTCGCCTGTCGCGACTGCGGGGAGGGCGGCGCGGGTGTGAAAAAGATGAGACCGGGCGGGCCCCTGGGCGGTCCTGGTCAACGACGGGCGACTTTCATGATCACAACCGGCGTGTTACCTAAAGCGACATTCGGGACCGCCGAAGATCGCGATCAAGTTGGAGATCTCTTCTCGACAGGACGTCGCCGAGCTGGTGCGGGCTGCCCGCGACGGCGATCGTGGCGGGGGCGAGCAGCTGTTTCGCCGTTTTGCGCCCATGGCATTGCGCTGTGCCCGGGGCATGTGTCGGGGCAACGAGGCTGAGGCCGAGGATCTGGTGCAGGACGTGTTCGTCAACTGTCTCACCCGCATCGAGGAGCTACGCGAGCCGGAGCGCTTTGGCGCCTGGCTGATGCGCTCCCTGCGCAACCGCGCCATCAATCGCACCGCCTCGCAGCAGAGTCGGGATCGGGCCTTGGGAAAGCTCGCCGTGGTCGAGGCCACCGTTGCGGTCGAGGATCCCCTCGCCGAGGTGATGCGCGAGGAACGCCGGGCCCTGGTCAAACGAACCCATGACGCCCTCGAGGCCGGTCCGATCAAGGAGGCGGCCGAGCTGTTCTATTTCGAGGAGCTCGAGGTGAGCGCCGTGGCCGAGCGCCTCGGGATTCCTAAGAGTACCGTCACCACCCGGCTCGATCGTTTTCGGCAGGCCTTCAAGAAGCAGCTCCTGCGCGAGGTGCTCAAGCGTCAACGGGCTGGGGGCGCGGGCCCAGACTCCGGCGACCCGAGCGAATGGCGCGATCCCAGGGAGGTGGTGTGATGACGAGCTGCCCCCTCGAGCGCCTCGGGGCCGACCGTCTGTTGGCCGGCGATCTTTCCGTGGAGATGGTGTTGGAGCTCGAACGGCACCTCGAGGCGGCGTGCGAGACCTGCGAGCGGGTTCTTCGGGAGGCGGACATCGACGAGGAGACTCTTTTGATGTTGCTGCTCGGCAGTCAGCAGCCGGCCCCGGATGCGGCGGGGATCGATCGGCTCTGGCAGCGGGTCGACGCGGGGTTGTCGGCGGTGGAGGCGGTTGGTGGAGCGGGCGTGGGTACGGGTGACGGCGTGGGTGACGGTGTGGGTGACGGCGTGGGTGACGGCGTGGGTGACGGCGTGGGTGACGGTGTGGGTGACGGTGTGGGTGACGGTGTGGGTGACGGTGTGGGTGACGGTGTGGGTGACGGTACGGGCGCAGCCATCGACACGGCGCCCGGCAACGTCGTGCGGCTGCGGCCGGCGCGGCGGCGTTTCCTTTCCGTGGCGAGCGCCTCAATGGTGGCGGCGGCTGCGGCGGTGGTTTTGCTCGTCCTGCCGGGGGACCGGGAGCAGGCCGGGGATCCGTATGTCGGCATCAAGGGGAGCGCGGCGCCGGCAGTGGCGAGGTTGGTCCTCGACCCGGGCGGCCCCCTGCGTGACGGCGACACGGTGCGCCTGACCTACGAGCTCGACCGCGACGCGTTTCTCGCCGTGCTGCATGCGCCGGTCGTTGATCTCATCGCGGGTCGGGCCACTACCCTGTTCAGCGGGCGGGTGCCCGCGGCTCCTAGCGGCGGTGGAGGTTTTGTGGACGGGGGTGGGCAGCTCGGTTACAGCTTTGCCCAGGAGCCGGGCCGGCATCTATTCGCCCTGGTGGTCAGCGACCGGGCGCTCGACGATGAGCGCCTGCGGGTGATTTTTTCCGCTGTAGCTATCGTGCCGGAGCAACCCCGGCATGACTTCAGGGCTGAGGGGCGCGGGGTCGGCGTGCACGTACTTCTCGTTGAGGTCGCGGCGGAGACGGAGACGGAGGCGGAGACGGAGACGGAGACGGGGACGGAGACGGGGACGGAGACGGGGGCGGGGACGGGAACCGGGACGGCGACGGAGAGGGAGACGGGGACGGTGACGGACACGGAGACGGGGATCGTGTCGGAGACCGAGGGCGACTCCCGGCCATGATCCGCGCCTTGCCCATCGGCATCGTTGCCCTCGTTGGCGTCCTCGCCCTCGCCCTCGCGTCCACCCGCGTCGCCACCGCGGGGCCGGTGGTGCTCGCCGACGACGGCCCGGCCAAGGTGGCGCTCCTGCTCGGGGTCACCGACTTCGAGGACGACGGTTGGCCCGACCTGCGCTACACCGCCCGCGACGCCGAGGAGCTCGGCAAGCAGCTGCGCGCCAACGCCGGTTTCCGCACCCAGGTCATGGTCGACCCGGGCGAGACCACCCGCGCTGCCTTCGTGCGCATGCTCGACCGCGCCGGCAGCCGGCTTCAGCCCGAGGACACCCTGGTGGTCTACCTCTCCACCCACGGAACGCTAAGCCGCGACCTCCGCGGCGACCTGCGCCAGGTGTTGGTCTTCGCCGACACCGACCACGACCGGCCCCTCGACACCGGCCTCACCATGGATGAGCTGCTCGAGCGCTTCGAGGCGTTGCCGAGCCGGCGCAAGGTCCTGGTGCTCGCCACCTGCTACAGCGGTGCGGGCAAGTCCTCCCTGTCCGATGCCATCCGTGGTTTTCTCGCCGGGGCCAAGGGCGCGGTGGCGCCACCTCTCTATGCTGTCAGCAGCGCCACGGTGGTGCTCTCCGCCTCGGCCTGGGGCGAAGCGGCGCGGGAGGACGAGCGCCTCGAGCACGACGTTTACACCCATTTCCTCATCGAGGCGTTGCACGGTTACGATCCGAACCACGACGGGGCCACCTCGGTCACCGAGGCTCACGATTTCGCCCGGCAGCAGACCTATCGCTTCACCGGCGGGACCCAGCGGCCGACCGCCTTGATGACCATCGAAGGGGAAGATCCGATCGTGCTCGCCGGGGAGCGGCGCAACGAGGGCGCGCCGGTGCTGTTGAGCTATCGCACCGGCTTTGACGGCCTGGAGGTGGTGGTCAACGGCACCCCCAAGGGTGCGCTGCCCGGCGGGGTGGTGCTCGATCCGGGCTGGCACACGGTGGTGTTGCGGCGACCAGCCGCGTTGGGGGGAGAGGAGATCCTCAACCGCCGCGTCTACCTGCGCCCGGGCGAGCGCCTCGACCTCGGAGTGCTCTACGGACGCGAGCCGCCTTGGCAGGTGGAGGTCCGCGGCCTCATCATGGTGCGGGCCGGAAGCGACAACGGCTCCGATGTGGTGCCCCTCGGCGGCACCGGCCTGCTGCTGCGCCGTCAGGACGTGTTCCTACCCGGGCTCGATCTCTCCCTCGCCGCGGAGATCGGCTTCGGTGTCGATACCCTGGCCATCAACCGGGAGCAGTTTGCGGCGAGCTTGATGGAGGTGAGCGCCCGTCTCGGGGTCGGCACCCACGTTGACCTCGAGCCCTTCGTGTTGCACCTCGATGGTTGGGGCGGGGTCGGCTATCACAGCGTCGTGGTCGACAGCGTGTACTACAGTGGGCCCCGGGACACCTGGATGGGGATCCTGGGGGTGAGCGCCGCGCTGCGCTGGCGGTTCTTGAAAATTTGGTCCGTGGGGGCCGGGGTTGGCGTAGATTACGCCGTCGGCAGCCCCCGCGGTTTTGGAGGAAACGGATGGCTCGTCGTTGCCTTGAGCTTTTGATCTCGGTTCTCTTTTTGTCGGTGGGCTGCGGTTCCATCGACGACACCCCGGACGTGCCCGTGGCGAGCCTCATCGCGCCGAGTGGGGAGCTCTCCGGTGAGGTGACCATTGAGTTTACGATCGTCGATAGCGAATCACGGCTGGTCAACGTGACCATCGAGCAGGGCACCGGCGGTGCCTTGGCAACCGCGACCGCGGCCGCGACCAGCGCTGCCTTGACCGGGCTCGAGACGTCGCCTGAGGGGGTCGCCCACGCGTTCCTGTGGAACACGATGCTCGATATCGGTTGTGAGCGCGAGGAGGCGGTGGAGGTCGCCATCGAGGTCACCGCCGGCGCGGTCGATGGGATCGGCGACAGCCTCGACTCGCTGGTGGTCGACAACACGGTCGGCGATCTCTGCACCTATACGGTCAGCGGCGAGATCTGCGCGGTGGAGACCCCGCTCGGCACGGTCACCGGCGACATGGCCGGCAAGCTCTACGTCAGTATTTATGTCAACGACTCTGACTACATCTATCCGCCGGTGCTCATCCAGCCGCTCACCGCCGCCGACCTCGGCAGCCAGGATCTCTCCGACCCAGCCAGCTGCGTGCCCTACAGCTTAATCGGGATCGCGCCGGGGACATACGCTC
>JAUUZB010000382.1 GCA_030590185.1 Deltaproteobacteria bacterium | reverse complement strand
TCCATGAACCAGATCCGTCGGGCGAAGTGGGGCTCGGTGCTCAGGGTACGGGTGGCGCCGGTGGAGAGGTCTAGTAACTTCACCGCCGCCGAGCTCGGGCCCTGTTCCACGTAAGCCAGGTTGTTGCCGCGCAGGGCGAATGAGGTGACGCTGTCACCGACGATCTGGGCCGGGCCACCCGCCGGAACATTGAGCCAATAGAGCGGCCCCCCCGACGTCGGCAGGAACGCGAAGTTGTCGCCGTGGAGCTGCACGTCGCGCGGGTAGACCCCCGGGCCGGGCACCATGGCGATGGGGTCCGGCGGCTGGCCGAATTGCTTCGCCCAGACCTGGCCGTCGCTGCTCAACCAGACATCGCGATTGCCGTCGCGGGCAAAGGCGGTCAGGGAGGCGGGGCCGGGGATCTCGTCGGCGATATCCGGGACGGGGGTGGGCTCGCCAGTTTCGAGATCGAGGTAG
The DNA here is from genome assembly GCA_030590185.1 of Deltaproteobacteria bacterium. Next base: position 4,866 of record JAUUZB010000382.1, on the reverse strand, counting down.
CTGAAGCCGGTCGGGGTGTTGTCCTGCTGGTTGCAAGCCTCACCAAAGCCGTCGCCATCCTCGTCAAAGGCGTTGCATTGGATCGGTAGGAGGGTCGAGGTCAACGGCGTGTAGAGATCGATGCGGGTAACGAAGGTGTCGTCGTGGCCGAAGGCCTGTCCGAACTCAAAGGAGCGCCCATCCGCCAGGTTGGTGACGGTGATGCGGTAGACCAGGGTGCCGATGAACACGAACTCCGAGTCGCCGTACAGCAGCCAGTCACCGACCACCGCCACGGCGTGCTGCTGCATGTCGCCGCCCGCCACCTGCGACTCGGTGCCGCCGGTGTAGCTGTAGCGGTAGACGTCGAAGGTGTCGCCGCGGCGCTCGGAGAAATAAACCAGGTTGTCGAAGCGACCGCCGCTGCGCAGGTTGTCGCCGGTGGCCTCGACCACCAGGCGGGAGGTGGCGGTACCGCCGAAGGGATCCAGGACGGTGCTGGTCAGGGTGGAGAATCCCCCGCCGGCGCGCCACACCACGCCGAACCGACCGTCCGGTTGTTGCTCGCCCAGGGTCGACTCCAGGGTGCCGCGGTCGGCGCTCCAGAAGACCGTTACCGCGTCGCCGTCTGGGTCGCTGGCCTCGACGGTTAGTAGATAGGAACCGCCACGGCGGACCACGTCGCCGGCGGTGTCGACGAGGGGGATCACCTGCGGGAAATCGAAGGTCGGCTGGGAGGTGAGCGTGATGGCGGAGACGCTCGGCGCCCGGTTTTGGGCGTAGGGGCCTGGGCCGAGGTCGGGACCGAGCGCGACCTCCACCTCGACCGGCTCGCCCACCGGCACCGTGACCTCGGTGCGGCCCGGCTCGAGGTCGCCGAAGCTGGCCCACACGACCACGTCGCCGGCGGGCGCGGGATTCATGGAGAACTCCCCCGCCTCGAGGGAGGTGGCGCTGACGTCGTGTCCGAGCACGCGCACGGTGGCGAGCTGGAGTGGGTTGCCGTCAGCGTCGGTGATGGTGCCGCTGATCCGCCCAAAGGGCGAGAGCACGAGGTGGGTGGCGCTCGGGTTCACGCCGTCGTGGTCGAGCCAAGCGGAGACCTGGCGCTCGAAGGTGTCGTCGTTGCTGGCGGTGACGAAGTACGACCCCCGCGGTACGCCGACCAGGGCGAAGTAACCGAAGAGATCGGTGACCGCCGAGTGGTCGCCGTCCGACAGGGTGACGGTCGTACCCGAGTGATCCGTCACGCCGCGCAGCGTCGCGTGGCCGTAGATGACCGCGCCGGGTGGCGACCCCAGGCAGCTGCCGAGCCCGAGACTGAGACAGGTCCCGAACAGCAGGCCGAGGGCGATCCGGGTTCGCGTCATTCGCAGGCCCTCTCGAGATCGACGCGCACGATCTCCGAACGCGACTCGTCGAAGGGCTCGGGCCAGTCGGCGCGGGTGACCTGCCGAATCAAACCGATGCCGTTGGTGACGTCGTGGGCCCGGTCCGGCATCCAGTTGGCGGCGTCCGGTTCGTAGTCCCCCTGCAGACCGCTGTCGGTGTTGAGCCAGCGCACGAAGGGGGGATGGCGCAGGGCCAGGTATTCCTGCTCGGTGATCAAGACGTCGACGTCGTCCTGGGCCCAGACCACGATGTTGTAGAACCCCTCGTAGACGGTCTGCTCGCTGCCGAGGGGGAGGATACGCGTCACCAGGCTACGGCCGTTGAAGCCGGCGTAACGGCCTACATAGGTGATGCCGCCGGCCCAGACGGTGTGGCCGTGGCCGATGGTGGCCCAGACGGTGCGCGCCGTGCCGTCCTCGAGCAGGAAGGTCTGGGAGTCGAAGAGGGTGGCGAACCCTTCACCGTCGCCGTCGGCGGCGATCCGCATGCAGGGGCCGGGGCAAACGACCGCCTCCCAGCTCACGCCGTCATTGACGTTCAGCCCGGTGACGATCTCTGGAGTGCTCTCGGTGATCACCAAGATAGCGGGTGGCAACGCCGCCACCGTGGGATTGGCTACCGAGTCCTCCATGGGCCGCAGACCGAGCGGCTCGACGATTTCGTTGCCGAGGCCAACGCGCATCAGATCGCCGTCGTCGCGAAAGACCACGGCGGTGGTGAACAGCAGCGGCCGGGGATCCCCGGGGTTGGTGAGCTCGAAGATGTTCTCGAAGAGGTCCGGCTGCCAGGTCACCTCACCCTCGTCATCCTCGACCGGGTAGCCGAGATCGACCAGGTCGATCAGCCACGGCCCACCTTCGATGCGGTAGGAATGGACGACCCGGTCCCCCAGCCGGTTGGCGGAGCCCGCGAACAGATCGACGATCTCGACGTCGTTGGCCATGCGCGCGATGCCGCCGTGGCCGTCCCGCACGGTGACGGAGATCGTGGCCTGGGAGCCGGCGTACTCATCCGGCCGCCAACGCGCCTCCGGGCTGAGCGGGTCGATCAGGGCGCCGGCGCTCGCCGACCACTCGTAGGACAGCACGTCGTTGTCCGGGTCGGTGGCTGGAGCGTGTAGGGCGACCTGGTCGAAGCGTCGCACGAGCCCCGCCGGGATCCGGTAGGGCAGGGGGACCACCGCCTCCTCGAGGGGCGTGCCGTTGTTGGCGAAGATGATCTGATTGGCGTCGAAGGCGGGATGGGTGTTGGCCGTGCCGCTGCCCCCGGGCTGAACGATGATGGTACCGAGCGCCGTGGCCTCGAACGGCACCACCACCACCCCGGCGCGCCGGGCGGATCCCACGTCGGCCCGCTCGGCGAGAAGCTCGTAGCCGGGGCTCGCCATGGCCGGCACTCGGTGGATCACAAAGTCGCCGTCGGCGTCAGCGACCGCGGAGAGGTCGGTGCCGAGCAACTGCAGCCGGAAGCCGCTCGCGTCGCCGCCGCCCTCGATGGTGACGTGGCCCCGCACGGCGCCCGCTGGGGTGACGTTCAAATCAGGCACGCTGGCGACCTCGCCACTAGCGACCTCGACCGTGACCTGCGGGCTGGTCTCCCGGGTCCAGAGCTCCAATTCGGCGCGCAGGACGTAGCTGCCCGGCTCGAGGCTGGTGGCCGCGTAGAGCCCGGTCGCGCTGCTGGTGGTGGAGGTTACCGTGGGACCCTCCACCGTGATGGTGTAGCCCTCCCGCGAAATCTCCTCCACGCCGTCGGCGAGGATGAAGACCAGCTCACCGCTGAGGCCGCCGGTGATCTCCGGCGCTGTCTCACAACCGGTCAGGAGGAGGGCCAGGCCCAAGATCGTGGCGTAGCTCACGGCGTGGCTCACGGCGTGGCTCACGGCGCGGCTCACGGCGCGGCTCACGGCGTGGCTCACGGCGCGGCTCGTGGTGCGGCTCACGGCACTACCTCCAGGGTCGAGAGGTCCACGATCCAGAGGTCGGCGGACGGCTCGGCCTCGTTACTGCGGGGCCGACCGAGCAGCAGCCGGTCGCCGTCGCGATCGAGGACCTCGGAGGGGCCGATGGCGACCCGTTCGCTGCCTAGCGGTTGGTCACCGCTGAGCTGGACCACCGTGGCCTCCACGAAGCGCAGGGGCGATTCGTAAAAGGAGTAGATGGCGTAATCGGAGCTGAGCTCCAGGCGGCCGGCGCTGCCGGTGGGGATCCCCTCGCTGCCCAGCTCGGTCTCACCGACCTGGGTGGCGAGCATCGGGGAGCCCTCCTCCCAACTCCAGTAGATGGCTCGGGAGCCGTCGGTGGCGAAGGGGTTGGTGTAGTTGGGGCCGTCTTCGGGCTCTGCGTACGGGTTGACCCGCCCCGGGGTCAGGATGACATCGAACAACCACGGCGCGCCCGCGTCGACGCGAAATAGCTCCACCGTGTTCCCGCCGCGGCCCACCGCCACCGTGTCGGCCGACGCCGCGATCAAGCCGGGATCGAGGCCGCTGGTGATCGTTGATTGCCCGCCGTTGAGGTCGTGAAAATGGGCGACGTTCATTTCATCGACCCAGGCGATGCCGAAGTCGGTGACCGCAAAGGCCGTGGCGCCGGTGGTGACCTGGCTGGCGGTGACCGGTGGGTCGGCGCCCGGGGCGAGCTGGCCCAGCACCAGCACGCCGATCCCAGAGGCGTGGTCGACGTAGCCGACCGTGGTATCGCTCGACCGGGGCAGCCATTGGTCACCAGTCTGGGGGATCTGCACGCCGCCGGTGGGGGTCCACAGGACGAGGTCGAACTCGGCGCCGTAGGCGACCGACAACAGGGCGCCCCCGGGCACCAGGGTGGCGCCGGCGAAGTAGGTGTCCTGAACGTCGATGACTCGATGGCTGGCGGCCACGCCGCCGCGGCCGTCGAGCACCGTACAGGAGACGCCCGCGTCCTCTTGCCCCGCGGTCAAGATCGCCTCCGGCGCGTTGGACGCCTCGAGGGAGCCGCTGGAGGCGGACCAGACGTACTGCAAGATGTCGCCATCCTGATCCGAGGCGCTGCAGGTGAGGGCGGCGCGTTGGCCCCGCACCAAGCCCACGGCCGGCGGTCGAATGAAGGTGATGCCGCTGGTCTCGTCGGCGAGCGGCGTCACTCCCCAATCATCATGTTGGTGATCACCATGTTGCCCTTGGTCTCCTCGTCAGTGCTGAAATCCCATTCCAGGCTCTTCTTGAAACTGACCAGGGCGTTCTGGTAATCCTCTATCATGTAGAAACCGAGACCGGCGAACAGAAATGCCATGCTGGCCTCGACCGGATCGCCGATAAACCTCTTCGAGGCGTCGGACGAGAACAGTTCAAATCCAGTCTCGATTGAACCGGGTTCGTAGCCCAGCAGATGATCGGTCTTCAGGAATGCCTCGTTGGCCTGGAGGTAGTTCCCCTGGGCGAACCGGATCATGCCCATCTCCCACAGGTACAGGATGACGTTCTTGTTGTCCTTTGCGATTTCCTCTTCCAGGATG
>JAUUZB010000615.1 GCA_030590185.1 Deltaproteobacteria bacterium | reverse complement strand
GTCTCGGACGCCACCACCGCCATCCTATTGGAGAGCGCCCACTTCGACCCAATCTCGGTCCGGCGCACGGGCAAGCGGTATGGACTGCACACCGAGTCATCCCACCGCTTTGAGCGCGGCACGGATCCATTGATGGCCGCCAAGGCAGCGGACCGCTGCGCCCAGATCCTCACCGAGATCGCGGGGGGCCGGGTCTGCAAGGGCAGCCTCGACGTGGTTAGCAAGAAGGACGCGCCACCGCCGATCGAGCTGCGGCTCAATCAGGTGGAGCGCATCCTTGGCATCCCGGTGCCGGCGGAGGAGGTGGTCGAGCTCCTGGAGCCCCTCGAGATCCGCTGCAGCACGCGCAACGAGCAGGCCTTGCATTTTGAGGCGCCGAGCTTCCGGCCGGACCTGGTGCGCGAGGCGGATCTGATCGAAGAGGTCGCCCGGCGTCATGGCTACGATCAAATTCCCGAGACCCTCCCGGACGCCTCCGGGCCCTATCGCCACGTAGCCGCCCCCACGAACCCCAATGACGTGGCCCGGGGCGCGATGTTGGCCGCCGGCTGCAACGAAGTGGTGACCTACGGGTTTGGCAGCCCGGCCGCCTTTGCCCCGTTCGAAGCCCACGAGGGCGCGCCCCTGCTGCTGCGCAACCCCCTCGGCGAGGAGCTCAGTGCCATGCGCACCACCCTGTTGCCGGGGTTGCTCAACGTGGTCAGGCGCAACCAACGCCACGGCGCCACCGCGGTGCGGCTGTTCGAGGTCGGGCGGACTTTTCATCCCAGGGCGGAGCCCCCAGCGGATCAAGACGAGCGCGACCGGGGCCTGCCCCGGGAGGATCGCCGGGTGGCCTGTGTGCTCGGCGGAGGCCGCGACCAGGGCCGTTGGTATGAGCGCGGCGCCACCATCGACTTCACGGACCTGGCCGGCACGGTGGAGGCGTTGGTCGGTGCCTTTGACCCGGCCGAGGGCCTCTCGTTTGAGGCCACTTCTCGGCCCTGGCTCAACCCCCACGGCGCCGCCGAGATCCTAATGGGCGAGACCCGGATCGGGTGCGCGGGCCACCTCCATCCTGCCTGGGTCAAGGAGCTGGAGTTGCTCGGGAATTTGTTCGTGGCTGAGATCGACCTCGAGGTCCTCAGCGGCCTCGGCAAACGTGCCATCCGGCACCGGCCGCTGCCCAAGTACCCGGGCACCCGCCGCGACGTGGCCGTGATCGTGGATCGCCAGGTCGGTGCCGAGACCCTCCGACGTTTTCTGGAGGAGCAGGCGGGCGGCGATCTCGGACCCGGGATCGTCGAGGGTGTTCGGCTGTTCGATGTCTACGAGGGCAAGCCGATCCCGCGCACCAAGGTCAGCTTGGCCTTTGCCATCAACTACCGCAGCCCGGAGCGAACCCTGACCGACGATGAGGTCGGCCGGGCCTTTGAGGGCGTGCTCGTGCAGTTACGCGAGCGGTTCTCCCTGGAAATCCGGTAACGGTGCAAAAACCCACGGGATATCTTGCAATCCGCCAAGGGTTGAACGTATACGGCTAGTTGTATTGGACTTTTTTGGGCCGGGGTGATGCCCCGGGACCACGTTGGAGGGGTGAGAGCCATGACAAAGGCAGATCTCGTCGAGGCGGTCCACGGCAAGGTGGGTTTCTCCAAGCGCGAGTCGGCGGACATCGTCGAGTTGGTGTTCAATACGATGAAGGACACCCTGTCCGTCGGTGAGAAGATAAAGATCAGTGGTTTCGGCAACTTCGAGGTGCGCGACAAGCGTGCCCGGGTCGGGCGCAACCCCCAAACCGGCGAGGTGATCGAGATCTCAGCGCGCCGGGTGCTGACGTTCAAACCCTCCCAGGTGCTCAAAAACGCCTTGAACTCCAATCCCTTGGACGATCCCGCCGCACCCCCGTCGGACGGATAGACCGGACGGGTAGGGCGTGGCCAGCGGTCGACCCCGAAATCCGGCCCCGATGCCGGACGTCGAGATCCCAGACAAGCTCTATTTCAAGATCGGCGAGGTGGCTGATCTCGTAGGGGTTGAGCCGCACGTGCTGCGCTATTGGGAGAAGGAAATAGCCTGCGTCCGGCCCGCAAAGTCCCCCTCAAACCAACGCCGATACCGTCGCCGGGACGTTGAAATCTTCCGCGAGATTAGGCGGCTACTCTATCAGGAACGCTACACTTTGGCCGGTGCCCGCAAACGCATCGGCGGTGGCAAGGGCTCCGATGCCGACGGCGATCCAGCGCCCGAAGCGGCATCCGCCGGGGAGCCACGAGGCGGCACGGGTCAGGCCAACGACGCCGTACAACTCGCTCCCCTCGACGAAGCCAAAATCGCCAAGGTCCGCGCCGGCCTAGAGGAGTTGATCCGGATGGCCGGGGAAGACCCCCCTAGTTCATGATGAAGTGAACTGGGTCGAGGGGCTGGCCCATTTTGCGCACCTCGTAGTGGAGGTGGGGGCCGGTCGACTTGCCGGTGGTGCCGACGTCAGCGATTAGCTGGCCGCGTTCGACCTGCTCGTTGACTCGTACCCGGTAGCGGTTCAGGTGGGCGAAGTGTGTTTGGACGCCAAAGCCGTGGTCGAGGACGACGGTAATTCCATAGCCGCCGCGTCGGCCCACGAAGATCACCACGCCGTCGGCTGGTGCGAAGACCGGATCGCCGGTGCGACCGCCGAGGTCGATTCCCTTGTGCATCAAGGGCGCGCCGGTAATTGGGTCGCTCCGGCGACCAAAACCGCTGGTTAGCCACACCGAGTGGGTCGGGTTGATCGACGGGGTGTTGCGCAGGAGGCGTTCGGCGTCGTGGAAGTACTCGAGGATCTCACCGAGGGAGCTGTGGAGCTTGGGGGACTCGTTGGACAAGCGGTCGAGCTCGAGGGGGATGTCGAGAAGCTCGATGCTGCGCAGATGGGTCTCGGAGGTGAAGGCAGTCGTGCCTGCCGGGCCTGCCGGATCGGTGGTGTCGAGCGGGCCGACACCGAGTACCCGGGCCTCCCGCCCGAGGCCACTCTTAGCCCACAACTGGTTGAAGGTGAGTTGCGCGCGGCTGGCGGTTTCGCGGGCCTCGGGTAGTTGGGCGGCGATGGTGGCCTGCAGCTCGCGCAGCTCCTGGTTTTCCTGCGCGACCTCGCGCGCCTGTAAGGCGAGCTGGCGCTCGAGGATGCCATGCGCCGCGAGTCCCGCGGTGACGACGATCATTACACTGAATAGAACGATCGCGGCCACGATCGTGCGTCGCGCAACCGCAACCCGGCGCAGTCGTCTTCCACGCCCGTCAAGGATGACAAAGAGGTAGCGGCGATCCCTCATGGTTGGCCCGAGGTTATGCGAAGCCTTGACGTTGAGTCAATTGTGTGCCGCCGCGGCTTGCTTTTTTCGGCCCGGCTCGCATATAGCAACCCTTCACCCTACGGGGTCTTTGGTCGGGGCGTGGCGCAGTCTGGATAGCGCACTTGACTGGGGGTCAAGGGGTCGAAGGTTCAAATCCTTTCGCCCCGACCAATGTTCTCCCCCTTCGTGACGTAAGTCCCCAATGCGGCTCTTGATTTCCAACGATGACGGCATCGACGCCAGGGGGATTCAGGTCCTGGCCGAGTCGCTCGAGCCGCTCGGAGAGGTCTGGGTGGTCGCCCCAGACCGCGAGCGCAGTGCGATAAGCCACGCTATTTCCCTACACCGCCCGTTGCGGGCCACGCAGGTCCGGGAGCGTTGGTTTGCGGTGGACGGGACCCCAGCCGACTGTATCTATCTGGCGCTGCATCACCTGTTGCCGGAGCCACCGGACGTGGTGGTCAGCGGCATCAACCTCGGGGGAAACCTGGGCAACGACGTGCTCTACTCCGGCACCGTGGCCGCGGCCATGGAGGGGGCGATGTTCGGGTTCCGGGCGGTCGCTATCTCGGTGGCGGTCGATTACGGGGAGGAGCGGGACGAGATCCATTTCGAGAGCGGCGGGGCGTTCGCTCGGGCCCTGGTACCGGCCTTGATGGAACGGTCCTTGACGCCCGGGGTGGTGCTCAACGTCAACATCCCGAATCGTCCGGCGGCCCAGCTGGGGCCGGCCAAGCTGTGCCGGCTCGGTTACAACGACTGGGCGGACGTGGTCACGGCCCGGGAGGACCCGCGGGGCCGGAGCTACTTTTGGATCGGCGGCGACCGGGGCGGGCGCCCACCGC
>JAUUZB010001082.1 GCA_030590185.1 Deltaproteobacteria bacterium | reverse complement strand
TCCTGGGCGGCGCTGGCCAACGGCTTCACCGTGGTGCTCGGGCGCTTCATCCCGGCGGTGGCCACGGGCTGGCTGCAACCGGTGGTGGCCATCGGCTTGATGGCGGCGCTCGGCGGTGTCAATTTTTTCGGCGCCAAGATGGGCGCGACCCTGTCGACCTTCTTCTCCATCGCCAAGCTGGTGCCGGTGGCGCTGTTCGTGGGGGTGGGGCTGTTTCATGTCGAGGCGGCGCTGTTCTCGCCCTTCGCGCCCGAGGGGTTCGGCTCCCTCGCCGAAGGAACGTTGTTATTGCTCTACGCCTTCGTCGGCTTCGAGAGCTCGGTGGTGCCGGCCGGTGAGATGAAGAATCCCCAACGCGCCGTGCCGATCGCCCTGATGTCGGTGATGGCGCTGGTCTGCATCGCCTACCTGCTGGTGTTTGCGGTGGCCATCGGCACCTTGCCCTCCATCGCCGGTCACACAAATCCGGTGGCCGCGGCGTCCGAGCGCTTCATGGGGCCGGTCGGCGGCACCTTGATCGCGGTCGGGATCGTGATCTCGGTGTTCGGTATCAACAGCGGCGCTGCCCTGGTCAGCCCGCGCAAGCTGTTCGCCATGGCCGAGCGCAACGATCTGCCCACCGCCATCGCCCGCATTCATCCAGCAACCGGCTCACCCCGCGTGGCGATCGTGGTCACCTTCGTCATCGCCGCGCTCCTGAGCCTGACCGGGACGTTCAAGGAGCTCGCCATCCTTGGCGTGGTGGCGCGCTTCGTTCAATACATCCCCACCTGCCTCGCCGTGATCGTGCTCAGACGGCGCGGCGGTCAGAGCTCGGGCTTCCGCGTACCGTTCGGTCCGGTGATCCCGGTGCTGGCCATCGGCCTGTGCCTCTGGCTGATCATCAACACCGACCCGACGAAACTCCTGTGGGGCCTCGTGGCGTTGGTGTTGGGGGTGCCGTTCTATCTGTTGGCGCGCAGGCGGCAGGCGTGAGAATCCTACACACCTCGGACTGGCACCTCGGCCACACCCTGCACGACCAGCCGCGCGACCGCGAGCACGAGCGGTTTCTCGCCTGGCTGATCGACACTCTCGTCGACCAGAGGATCGACGCGCTGCTCGTCGCCGGTGACATTTTTGACAGCGCCAATCCTTCCTCCGCCGCCCAGGCCACGTTGTACCGTTTCTTGGCCCGGGTCCTGCGTGCCTGCCCAAAGCTCGACGTGGTCATCATCGGCGGCAACCACGACTCGGCCGCTCGCCTCTCGGCGCCCGATCCCATTCTGCGCGAGCTCAACATTCGCACCGTGGGGGCGCTGCGGCGAATCGGCCAGGAGCCCGACTATGCGTCGACGGTGGTGCCGGTCCATGATCAGCAGGGCGAGGTCGCCGCTTGGATCGCGGCTCTTCCCTACCTGCGCCCCGCCGATCTACCCAAGCTGCCCGGTGACGGTGATCCATGGCTAGACGGCGTGCGCCTCGCCTACGCCGAAGTCCTCGCGGTGGCGCGCGAGCGCCGCCAACCGGGCCAGGCTCTCTTGGCCACCGGTCACTGCTACATGGTCGGCACCAAGATCAGCGAGCTGAGCGAACGCCGCATCCTCGGGGGCGGGGCCCACGCCCTACCCGGGGATATCTTCCCCGACGACGTCGCCTACGTGGCCCTCGGGCATCTGCATCTCGCGCAAACCGTGGGCTCCCGCGATCAGGTGCGCTACAGCGGCTCGCCCATCCCCCTGTCCATGGCGGAGAGCACCTATCGCCATCAGGTGTGCGTGGTCGAGTTGGACGGGGAGCGCCTCGTCAACACGGAGAGCCTGCGCGTTCCCCGCAGCGTGCCGCTGTTGCGGGTTCCGGAGGAGGAGCCGGCTCCCTTGGCCGAGGTGCTCGAGCTTCTCGCGGGCTTGGTCGTCGGCGACGAAGACCATGACCATGACCATGACCACGACGGACTCGACGGCGACGACTCCGACGACCCGGGCACCTGGCCCTATCTGGAAGTCCGGGTGCGGCTCGACAAACCCCAGCCAGATCTGCGCGCCCAAATCGAGGCAGCCGTGGAGTCGTTGCCCGTGCGCCTGGTCAAGCTCACCTCCCAATACACGGGCAAGCAGGCGGCCCTCGCTGACCAAGGGGTGGAAGCCGCCCTCGGGGAGCTCGAGGAGGAGGAGGTCTTTCGCCGCTGTTACCAGGAACGTTACGACGGTGAGCCCTCGGCGGAGTTGATGGCGGCGTTTTCTGAGTTGCTCGACGACGCCCGTCAGGATCAGTCATGAAGATCCTCGCCATACGTGGCAGAAACCTGGCCAGCCTGGCCGGCGATTTCGAGGTGCTGTTTGACGAGGGGCCCCTAGCCGAGGCTGGGGTGTTTGCGATCACCGGCGCGACGGGCTCGGGCAAGAGCACCCTGCTCGATGCGATGTGTCTCGCCCTCTTTGACAATACTCCCCGCCTTGCCAGCGCCGGCACGGCTCGCATTGGGTCCGCCGAGGCGAGTGACACGCAATGTCTCACGGCGAGTGACCCGCGCAATCTGCTGCGCAAGGGCACGGCCGAGGGCCACGCCGAGGTCGACTTTTTGGGGATCGACGCCAATCGCTACCGGGCCCGGTGGTCGGTTCGCCGGGCCCGCGGCAAGGTCGCGGGGAATCTCATCAAGCAAGAGATGATCCTTTCGGACCTCAGCACCGACCAACCCATCGGTGACAACAAGAAGACCGAGGTTCAAAAGGCCATCGTCGCGCGTCTCGGTTTATCCTTCGACCAATTCCGCCGCTC
>JAUUZB010000806.1 GCA_030590185.1 Deltaproteobacteria bacterium | reverse complement strand
CTCGGTGAGCATCGTGCTGGCGAGCTCGCCGGCATCGTGTCCGCCCATGCCATCGGCCACGGCGTAGACCGACGCCGTCTCATCGATCAGAAACGCATCCTCGTTGTGATCACGCGTGATACCCGGGTCCGTGGCGCCGTAGGCCTGGAACTGCATCCTCTCTCTCCTAAAACCACGCCGCCCTGTCAGGCCCGCGTTTGCAATGACTCCACCGGTGCGTGCGACCTCAGACCCGCCTCACGGCCCCCGGATTATTGTCCCGAACCAGCCGACGACCCAGACCTCCTGCTGAGGAGAAATCCACACGTCCGACAGGCTGTTGATGGTCCCGCACGAGGCGGCGGACCAGCTGACACCGTCCCAGTGGCGCATCTCGCCCAACGAACCCACCGCCCAGATGTCATCGGTCGCCGTGCCGTGCAGGCCCATCAAAAACTCGCTGGTGTTGCTATTGACGATCATCCAGCTGATGCCGTCCCAGCGAAGAATGGCGCCATCCCCACCCACGGCCCAAAGGTCATCCGGCGCGACGCCCCACAGGTCCTCGATCGACTCGCTGGTTGGGCTCGGCACGATGTCGAGCATCCCGGCGCCTCCGTCCCAATGCAGAATCGTCCCGTTCTCGCCCGTGATCCAAACGTCGTCGGTGGAGGTCCCCCAGACGTTCAAGAGGTACTCGCTGGTCGAGTTCGCGAGCTCGGTCCAGTTGATCCCGTCCCAGCGTAAAACGACGCCGTCATAACCAACCGCCCACACATCGCTGGCGTTCGCCCCCCACACCGAGAGCAGGCGAAGGTCGGTGCCGCTCACCACGGTTTCCCAGGTGTTGCCGTCCCAATGAAAAATGCTCCCGGAGTCGCCAACGGCCCAGACGTCGTCCGGCATCGCACCCCACAGTCCGGAGACGACGTCTTGGAACCCGATCAGGTAGCGGATCCACTCCTCCCCGTCCCAATGGAGGACGGACCCCCCGCTGCCCACCGCCCAGATGTCATCGCCGATGAATCCCCAGAGGCGTGAGAGATTGGCGGTCGAGCCGCCGAGGAGATTCGCCCAGGCGCCGGTGGCGCCGTCGCGGCGCAACAGGGTACCGGAATCTCCGACGACCCAGAGTTCCGAGGCGCTCCCCCCCCACACCCCGGTCAAGTTGCGGCTCGACCCACTCGCCACCCCGGTCAACTCGGTGCCATCCCAGTGAAGAACCGTCCCGGTCTCACCCACCACCCAGACATCGCTTGCCGAATTCCCCCAGACCGCGACCAGGTGCTCGGTGGTTCCGGTTGGCACGTCGCTCCAGTTGCCGCCGGTCCGGTGGGACAGGGTCCCGTCCGCGCCGGTGAGCCAGATGTCATCGCTACCCGAGCCCCACAGGGACGTGAGCATCACCGCAGGGCCAGTGAGGTCCTGGATCCAATCGCTACCGTCCCAATGCAGGAGCGTCCCGCCGGCACCCGCCACCCAAACGTCGGCGGGATCTGCGCCCCACACAGCCATCAGATCGGCGCTGGTGCCCGCCCAGACGGCGGACCAGGAGCCCGCATCCCGGCGCACGACCGCGCCCGACGCGCCCACCGCCCACGCCTCCCCGGCTTGGTCGCCCCACACGCCGTGCAGATCGCGGGTCAGAACATTGGTCGATGCGGCGGCCGGCTCGATGGACCAGTCGTCACCGTCCCAATGCAGGATGGTTCCCGAGGTTCCCACCGCCCAAACCTGATTCGAGCTCGCGCCCCAGACGTCGAGGAGGTGCTCGGCCGTGCCGCTCGCAGCCCGCGACCAATAGCCCAGGCTAGCTTCCCAGCGCAGGATTGTCCCTGCCCAACCCACGGCCCAGACGTCGGTCGCGGATGCGCCCCAAACACCGCGCAGGGTGTTGCCCTGGGGCAGAGGGTTGGTCCAACACCAGCCAGCCTCGTTGCACACATCCGGCTGCTCGGGCGGCACCAGGACACAGGCCAACGGCCCATCATTAGAGTAGCCCTCGTCACAAACACAGAGGCGGTCGCCGGTGTCAGTCACGGTGCAGACACCGGCATCCGAACAGGAGGTGCCCTCGCAGGCGTCGAACCCGGCGCGGCCGCAACCGCTCGCGCCGAGGATCGCGAGCAACAATACCGCTAGGGTCGCGGCTCCCCCCAGCGTGTGTTTCCCCCTCGGCATCGACACCATTCCTCGTGCCCTCCGCGCAGTGCACTACCCGCAGCGTTTGCACCATGGAACCCTGGCGTAACTATACAATGAGTACCACGATCAATGACACTCGGCCACGAACCGCGGACCCCCGGGCGAACACGCGCTGCGGCCGATCGGTCACCCATCATTGCACGTCGGTGACCTCCTCGGCGCGCGGCCAACGGCGGAGCGTACCCTCTGCCTCCGGCGTCAGGGAGGTGAAGGTGACCCGCCAGCGGCAATCGTTCCCCGGCGGCTGGGCTACTACTTTGGCGTAGGCCACACCGGGGACCACGGTCCCAGCCTCGTCCAGCAACGTCACCCCCAGGTTGGACAGCAACCCGATCGGCGCCGCCGTGTCGAGCTCTCCGGTCGCTCCCGAAAGGCACAGCAACGCGCCGTCGTGACTCTCCCCGTCGCTGAGCTTGTCTGCCAGCACGGTCACGCGCACCCGCAAGGGCGGCGCGAGCGCCACGAGCTCGACCTCCCGCTTTTCCGGTAGGAAGAGGCCGTACGCACCGCCGATACCGCCGATCTCGTAGATCGACAGCGGCTCCTCCACGCCCTTCAGCAGGACTTCCATCTTGCCGTCGATGCGCAGATCGTCACCGCATGCGGCGCGGGTACTCTCGGAGATCAAGATCTGGCCACCGACTGTGCAACCCTCGATGCGGCTGGCGAGATTGACGTGCCGACCAACCACGCCGTATTTGCAGCGCCGCTCCGAGCCGATGTTGCCCACCACCACCTCGCCGGTATTGATCCCGATCCCCATCGCGACCAGCGGATAACCGAGCTTCTGGTTCCACTCGTTGACCCGCCCCATGCCGAGCTGCATTGCCACCGCGCAGGCTACCGCCCGTCGCGCATCGTCCGAACGCTTCTCCGGCGCGCCGAACATCGCCAGGATCGCGTCGCCGATAAACTCGTCGATGGTGCCGCCGTGTTCGAACAGAATCTCTGTCATGACGCGCAAAAAGTTGTTGATGATCGAGAGCACCGTCTCCGGGCCGAGCCTCTCCCCGAGGCTGGTGAAACCGCGCAGATCGCTCATCAGGATCGAGATCTCACGCATCTCACCGCCGAGCTCGAGGCCCTCGGGTGTCTCGAGAATGTTCTTGACCACCTCGTCCGAGAGAAAGCGACCAAAGGTATCGCGCACGAAGTTGCGTTGGATTTCGAGCCGCTTCTGGGTCTCGAGCAGCTCGCGGATGGAAGCCTGGAGTCGCAGATCGTTCAGGAAAGCCCGGCTGTGGTACTGGATGCGGCTGCTGAGCTCCGTCTGGTGCATGTCCTTCTCGGCGTAGTCGTCGGCACCTAGGGCAAAGACCTCCGCCTTG
>JAUUZB010000644.1 GCA_030590185.1 Deltaproteobacteria bacterium | reverse complement strand
GCCGAGAGCTGTCTGAGCGACAGGGCCGAGCTGGAGGCCGCTTTCGAGCCCCCGACCAAGGGCGGAGATCCCCCCGGGGTGATGAACCCACGGGATCCGAAGGCCACGGTCTACATCATTCTCAGCACCGTAGGCTCCATCTCCATCGACGGCTTCCCCGAGGGCAAGGGGATCACCAGCTTGAAGACCAAGCTCGAGCCGGGAGATCACACCATCCGCGCCGAGCTCAAGAAGAACACCTTCGAGCAATCGCTGATAGCCAAGGCCGGCGAGGGGTTCCTGGTCGAGTTCGATGACGACGGCCGGGCGGTCAGTATCAAGCGGCTCTACAACATTAAATAGGTTGTGGCGCCAAATCGGCCGCGGGACCCGGGTATCAGAATTCGTCGAAGCCGCTGAAGTCGGCGTCCTCGCCCCAGAGGTCAACGTCGTCCCAGCCCTCCTCGAGCTCTTCGTCCTCATCGTCGAAGGGTTCATCGAGGCCCTCCTCGTGCCAGCTCGTTTCTTCGCGGCGAAACTGCTCCGCGGCCAGCTCGAGGGCGGCGAGCGCCTCGGCCATCTCGGGAGAGTCCTCCGCCTCGAGACCCAGATCCTCAAAGCTGAAACTCACGGAATCCAAGGGCCCGCGGGCGGGGTTCCCGATCCTGAGGCCGAGGCCGCGGATCTGGGACGGTGGCGCGCCGAAGTTGGCCAGGTAGCGATGCCCTGTGAAGCCGAAGGTGTCGCCAGCGCCGTCCCCGTCCAGTTGCAGGGTGACCTCCGCGTCTCCACCGGCGATCACTACCCGCTGCCCACGGCTACCGAAGGCAGGGACCGCGGCGGCGACCCGGTACGCCCCGGCAGGGAGTTGGTCCACGGCAAAGCTTCCATCGTCGCTGAGCAGGCGATGCTCGGTGCCATCATCGCGGTGGAGCCAAACCGAGGCAGCCTCGACCAGGTAGCCATCCGGGTCGAGCACCCGGCCGCTGAGCTGATAGCCGGGCTCGAGCTCGAGTAGGAGCGGCGCGAGGCTGCCAGGGCCATCGACCTCGAGTCGGGCCTCGGCGCGACGTTTGATCTGTGGACCGTCTCGCGGCGCGGCAAGGAGCTGGTACGCACCGTCGCTGATCCCATCGATCTCGAAATCCCCGTTCTCGTCGGCGTCATAGCCGCGCGAGATGCCATCCTCGGGGTGCAGGGTCAGGGAGGCAAAGGGCACCGCCGCACCGTGGGCATCGACCACCTGGCCCTCGAGGACGCCCTCCGTCGGCAGGGTAATCTGAAGATCCCGATTCGGGAGGCGGAAGGTCTCGGTGTAGAGACTCGGGCCGTCGTGCTCCACGGTGAGCTCGTATTCACCAGCCGTGACGCCGTCGAGGGTGAAGCTGCCGTCGGCGGCGGTGACCGCCTCGAGCATGATGCAAAATTCTCCGTCGATGAATGCCTCAGGGGTATCGAGGTCATCCTCCGAGTCGTCGTAGTCGCCATCGTCGAAAACGTCGAAATCATCTTCCTCCGCCGTCTCCCAATCCTCGGTCGTCTCGAGGCTGACAAAGGCGTCAGCCACTGGCTCGCCGTCGGCGGTCTGCACCACGCCACGCACGATGCCGCCCCGGCTCAGGGAGAGGTCCAACTCGGTCGTCTGGTCGGGGTCGATCTCGACCCAGCCGCAGAGCTGCCCATGGCCGGGGGCGTCGGCGGTCAGATCGTATTCGCCGGGGGCGAGGGGGCGCACGTGGTAGCGGCCTTCGGCATCGGTGAACACGGTGTCGGTACCCCAGGTCTCATCCCCTTCGACGCGGACCCGGGCGCCGGCGATCGGATCACCGCTGTCATCGGTGACCACGCCCACCAGATCGGATCCAGTCACCCATTCGAGCTCGAGCAGCACCCGTTGCCGATCCTCACCGGGCTCGACCGTGATCAACTTGCCGGCGAGCAGATCCCGGGACTCGGCGACGACGTAATACTCCCCGGCCTCGATCTCGGAGAATCCGAACCGGCCGTCGGACCCGCTGACCGTATCGTGGCGGTCTTCGAAGCCGCGCAGGGTGATCGCGACGCTGGCCGCCGGACCGCCTCGCGGAGTTTTGACCAGGCCGGCGATCTGCCGGGGTGAGGTGAGCCAGATCCCGAGCCAGTCCTCGTCCTCGAAGCGCAGCTCGACGGAGGGGAAGAAGGCCTCCTTGTCTGCCATGACGTAATACTCGCCGTCGTGCACGCCGCTGAAGCAGAACGCACCCGCCTCGTCGGAGGTCGTCTCCATGGCGCGGCCCGTGGCGATGTGCAGCGCGACGATCCGAGCATCGGCGAGCGGTTCCTCGAAGTCGTCGACCACCTCGCCGGTGAACTCGGCGGCGGGCAGCAAGGTGATCTCGATCTCCTCCTCCTCGTCGGCCGCCAGGTCGCTCACCAGGCCGGCGCCAGCGGTGGGGTGCTCCGCGAACAGGACGTAGATACCGGGGGGGGGCGTGGGGATCTCGAAGCCGCCGTCCTCGTCGGTGGTGTCGCCGGCGATCACCGGGGACTCGCCGACGAGGGCGGTCAGCATGTCGGCGAGGAGCCGGTCGGCCTCGCGACATTCACAGAACTCGTCGAGCAGGCCATCATAGGGGCCCCACTCCGGGTCGCAGGGACAGGGCTCCGAGCCGATGGTGCCGGCGGCGCGGTGATCGATGAGGAGCACCGAGGCATCTGCCACCGGGCCGTCCCCATTGACCACCCGGCCACGCAGAGCTCCGGCGAACAGGTCGAAGGGGCTCCTATCGTACGCGTCGTGGTGAGCAGGGCTGGCCCGGGTGGAGCTCGGCTCGGCGTCAGGTTGATCCGCCGGGCCGGGCCGGGCGAAGTAGAGCCCGGCCGTGGTAATGACCGCCACCGTGCACAACGCCGCCGTGGCCAGCCGTCTCATCCGGTCACGCCTCCGGGCGCAGGCAACCGCGCCCCTCATTAGAATAACACATCTGGGCCTGAGGGGATTCCGCGGTTCGATGGGGCATCCGGTCGTCTCCACAGGGGGAATCGATAGCCGGGGGGCGGGGCGGACGGTGGGCGCTCAGCGAACTGCGGGCAGACCGGCGCCCCGCCGGCCATGCCGGCTTTGACTCCCCCGACCCGGGCCGATAAGTTGCGCCCCCTTCGGAGGTTGGAACCATGGCCACAGAGCTCCCCAAGGCGTACGAGCCGCAAGACTATCAAGAAAAGATCACGGAGCGATGGCTGTCGGCCGGTGCCTTCCGCGCCATCCCGGACGAGCGGCCCCCGGAGCAGCGCTACGTCATCATGATGCCGCTGCCGAACGTCACCGGCGCCCTGCACATGGGTCACGCCATGGACAACGTCATGCAGGATCTGTTGATCCGCTGGCGCCGAATGCAGGGTTACAACACCCTCTGGCAGCCCGGGACCGACCACGCCGGTATCGCCACCCAGGCGGTGGTGGAGAAGCGCCTCTTCGAGCTCGAGGGCAAGACCCGCCACGACATTGGCCGCGAGGCACTGGTGGAGCGCATCTGGGCTTGGAAGGACGAGTACCAGCGGCGGATCATCAGGCAGCAGCAGGCCATGGGCTGCGCCGCGGACTGGGATCGCTATCGCTTCACTATGGACCCGGTATGCAGCGCGGCGGTACGCGAGGCCTTCTATCGCCTGTTTGCCGACCGCCTGATCTACCGCGGTGATCGCCTGGTCAACTGGGACTGTCAGCTCCAGACCGCGGTCGCCGACGACGAGGTCTACCACGAGACCACCCAGGGACATTTTTGGCACCTGCGCTATCCGGTGATCGCTCCAAAAAAAGGCGAGCCGGAGTTCGTAGTGGTCGCCACCACCCGTCCCGAGACGATGCTCGGCGACACGGCGGTGGCGTGTCATCCTAAACCGGCCAAGGCCCTGGCGGAGAAGATTTCCGAACAAGAACAGAAAGTCGCGAGCGCCCCCGGCAAGGAAAAGGCGGCGGCCGAGGCGGAGCTGGAGCGGTTGCAACAACGACGCGAGACCCACCTCGCCGCCCTCGAGCGCTTGGTGGCGATGGCCGAGGACGGGCGCAGGGTTCGGCTACCCCTGTTGGACCGCGAGATGCCGTTGATCCT
>JAUUZB010000251.1 GCA_030590185.1 Deltaproteobacteria bacterium | reverse complement strand
TTTTCTCCCCGGGGTCGTTGATCAGATCGAAGACGCGAACGACCTCTTTGTCAAAGGAGACCGAGGGGTAGTACTTCGGATTCTTTGCGGCGCGCATGTACCACTTGCGGTCGGCCGGTCGCTGCCAGATCACCTTGTAGCGCTCGCCCACGATGGCCTGACGGTGGATGCCGTACTCATTATATTCGCTGATCACGAATTCCTCGGCCTCGGGCGGCTCGAGCAAGGAGTGGCCGTGCATGCCCGTGGTGTCGGCGCCGCCGATGGCCGCCATGGTGGTCGCCACGTCGACCGACTGGGTGAGGCGCGTCTCCACTTTGTTGGCGGCGAAGCCCGGGCCCTTGATCACCAGCGGTACGTGGATCACCTCCTCCCAGAAATGATGGGCGTGGAGGTAGAAGCCGTGCTCACCGAAGCCTTCGCCGTGGTCGCCGGTGAAGATGATGGTGGCGTCGTCGTAGAGGCCCTTGGTCTTGAGCTTGGTCAGGACCTTAGCGAACTCACGGTCGGCGTAGTGGATGCCGGCGTCGTAGAGCGCCATCAGGGAGAAGCGCTCGTCGGGCGGGTAGTCGTTGTTGTACTCCCATATCGCCTCGCGTCGGATCGTGCCCTTGAAGTCCGCGCCGAGGAATTTCTTTTCGATGTCCGGGGGGGCGCCGTAGGGGTCGTGGGGGTCGACGTAGAAGATGAAGATGAAGCGCTTTTCGTGTTTGTCCTGCTCGAGGAATCGCACCACCTTGTCGGTGAGGAACTCGGCCGAGGGCAGGCCGTAGCAGCAGTAGGTCTTGCCGCGGGTGCCGCGCTTGTAGGTGTTGGTCGGGTCTTCGAAGCGATCGAAATCCTTGTGGAGGTTGGCGAGCGAGCCGCCGTTGCCGTTGGCCGAGAAGCCGACCGTGTAGTAGCCCAGCGCCTTGAGGCGCGCCGCCAGGGTGCGGATCGACTTGGCGAGCTTGGACTTGTCGGTCTCCACCCGATGGCGCGAGGCGTACAGGCCGGTCAGGAAGGTAGCGGTGGAGGGCCGCGTCCAGGGTGAGTTGACGTAGGCCCGGGTGTAGCGGGTGCTCTCCTTGGCTAGGGCGTCGATGGTGGGAGTGGTTGGCCGCTCGTAACCATAGACGCCGACGTGATCGGCGCGCACGGCGTCGTACATCACGAACAGGATCGTCTTGCTGCCGGTGGCGTGGGCCGGCAGGGGCAGGGTGAGAGCGACGGCGAGGATGAGGGTGGTGATGCGGGGCATGGGGGTATTTGATCATTGTTGGGCGGGTTCGCCAAGAAAACGTCGGCTGAAGGCCACTGGTGCCTCTCCCGGGCACCATGAATATCCGTCACGCGGTGAGGGTTTTTCATGGTAAGGTGTGCCATGATTGCCCGCCCCGCCATCTTGGCGACCCTCGAGCGTGCCCTCTCCCGCAGTCGCGTTGTCGTGTTGGTCGGACCACGTCAAAGCGGCAAGACGACCTTGGCCCGCCAGCTCCTCTCGGAGGAGTCGGTCAATTACTTTGACCTCGAAGACCCCGCCAGCCTCGCGCGGCTCGACGAGCCGATGAGCGCCCTGAGACCTCTACGGGGCTTGGTCGTGATCGACGAGGTGCAGCGACGCCCCGATCTGTTTCCGATGCTGCGCGTGCTGACAGACCGGGCCGAGGCTCCGGCGCGCTTTCTCGTCCTCGGCAGCGCCTCAGGAGATCTCCTCCGCCAGACCTCGGAGAGCCTGGCGGGTCGCATGGAGCGGGTGCTGATCGGGGGCTTTTGCCTTCAAGAGCTGGGAACGGAGGCGGAACGTAGGCTGTGGCTGCGTGGCAGCATGCCCCTCTCCTACCTAGCCGACAACGAGACAGACAGTGTGGCGTGGCGCAAGAGTTTCATCCAGACACTACTCGAGCGCGATCTGCCCCAGTGGGGGGTGCGGGTTCCGGCCGCCGCCCTGCGGCGATTCTGGGCCATGCTGGCGCACTATCACGGGCAGATTTGGAAAGCCGTTGAACCAGCCCGGGCCCTGGGAGTCAGCGAATCAACGACCCGTCGCCACCTCGATCTCATGACCGACGCGTTTATGATCCGCCAGCTGCAGCCGTACCACGCCAACCTGCGCAAGCGTCAGGTGAAAGCGCCGAAGATTTATGTACGCGACAGCGGTCTGTTGCACCAACTGCTCGGCATCGACTCCCTCAAGGGGCTGCTGGTCCACCCCAAGGTGGGGGCTTCCTGGGAGGGCTTCGTCGTTGAACAGGTATTGATCGCCGAGCCCCATGATGAAGCATATTTCTGGGCAACCCACCAAGGCGCGGAGATCGATCTCATCCTGCGTCGCGGCGACAGGCTGCTGGCCGTCGAGTGCAAACGCACAGACACGCCGCGCATGACGCCGTCCATCCGCCACGCCCTCGAGGACCTCGGGTTGGAACGTGTGGTCATCCTCTATCCAGGGTCAAAGCGTTTTCCCGTCGCCGATAACGTCGAAGCCGTACCCCTCCAGAGTATCGCCGGCGGGCGACCGCTATTTGACATCGGTGGTTGAGTCCGGGCTGGCTACTCGCCCCGTGCATCCTCGATCTCGGCCCCCACCTGCAAATCTGCCCCAGCCGGTTGGGCCGGAATCTTCGCCAGGGCAAGGCGCCGTGTTAGCTTCTGCCGGTCATGACGTACTCGCGGTCCATTCTCTCGCTGCTCCTGGTCGTCATGGGCTGTGATGATCCCATGGTCTTGCCCGCCGAGGCGCCAGTTTCGCGGCGGGCGGAGCCGAGCCTACCCCAGGCGCGCAACGTGGTGTTGGTCACCATCGACACCCTGCGGGCCGATTATCTGAGCGCCTACGGCGGTCGGGCCGAGACCCCGAATCTCGATGCGCTCGCGGCGCGGGGGTGGTTGTTCGAGGAGTGTATCTCCGCCTCGATGCTCACCAACCCGTCCCACGCCTCGATCATGACCTCCCTCTACCCGCGGGATCACGGCGTCCACGACAACGAGAGCGGGGTTGAGGACGGTATACCTACGCTGGCCGCGGCCCTGCGTGATCACGGGTTGCGGACCGGTGCGGTGATCACCTTTCCGCACTTGAACCCCGAGGTCGCGAATCTCGGCCAGGGCTTCGAGCAGATCACCCGCGCCAAACGGAAAGAACGGCGGGCACCCGAGGTCGCGCGTGAGGCGCTTGCCATGGTTGATCGACTCCGGGGCGACGAGGGGCACGGCTTCTTCCTCTGGGCCCACTTTGTCGATCCCCACGCGCCCTACGATCCCCCGCCCGAGTTCCCACCGGCTACTGTCGATGGTCGTACCCCGATCAGTCGGGCCCGGGCGGCGTCGCCTAGTTTCCAGCGCAAGAATCCCTGGTTCAAGGAAGCCCTAGCGAATCACAGCTTCACCGAGGAGCTCGTCGCCAAGTACGTCGCTGAGATCGAAGCGGCCGACGCCGGGGTCGGGCTCTTGCTCGCTGGCCTCGAGGAGCGCGGCCTCTACGATACGGCGATCGTCGTGACCTCGGATCACGGCGAGAACATGGGTGAGCGCGAGCTCTACTTTCACCACGGCGGTCTCTACCGGCCGGCGGTGCACGTGCCGTTGATCATCGCCGCCCCCGGGGCCACGGCGGGGCGCTATCGTCAGGCGGTGGCGACCGTGGACATCGCGCCGACCGTGTTGGAGCTGGTGAACGCGCCGCGCTGGGAGCCGATGCGCGGCCGGAGCCTGTTCGGTGTCGTGCGCGGCTCGGACCGCGGCCGGGAGTTGGTGTTCAGTGAGCACATGAAAGAGCAGATGGTCGCGGTACGCAGCGCCGCCGGGACCTTGATCCTGCACCGCAAGTCGACCCGGCAGTTTCCGACCTACGTCTTCGAGGCGAACCGGCGGGAGCTCTACGACCTCGCCCACGATCCATACGAGCAGGTCGCCCTGCCAGCCTCCGGCGAGCTCGCCCATCAACTCGAGGCCGCCTTGCAGCGCTATCTCGGCGGGGGGTTGCGGCTCAGCGCCCGGGAGCCGATCGATCAGGACCGCGAGTCCCTCCGGGCCCTAGGCTACGTCGAATGAGCATTACCCTGGTGAGGGCCCAGTGCCTCGTTTTGTTGTTCACGGGAGGGGCGTGCGGTCGCGCGGCACCCGAGCCGGTGCCTGCGCCGAGCGCGGCCCCGGAGCTGGCGCCAGGAGTCGCCTCCACCAAAGAATCGGAGCCAGCTTCCGCCGAGGAGCCGGGCACCAAACTCTCCCCAGGGGCAACCGCTTCCCCCGTGGAGCCGGCCCCGGAGGAACCCAAGCCGCTCTTTGAGGCAGGTGTCGCGATCACCTTGAGCTCGCTCTCCTGGCAGCCGGAGCTCGACGCCGTCCGTGCCGCCGAGGTTCTGATCGAACGGGAGCGTTTCCACGAGGCGCTAAAAAAACTCGAGGGCACGACGTCGCCCGCTGCCTCGCTGGTGGCGGCGATGGCCCTGCGTAGCCAGGGCGATCTGAACGCGGCGGATCAGGCGCTCATTGAGGCGGGCAAGGATGAGGTGCTGACCGATCTGGTGGCGCTCGAGCAGGGCCTGCTGTTCCATGCGCGGGGGGCATTCGGGATGGCGCAGGGGGAGCTGCACCAGCTCGTGATCTCCGGCAGTCCGGTTGCGCCGCGAGCGGTCGAGACCCTCGCCGAAGCCATGGTCGTGTCGAACCCCACGCTCTTGCTCGATGAGTTTCCCAAGCTCGAGGCCATCTTGCCAGACGAAGTCTCGGCGCGCTCCAAGCTGTTGGATGCCCAGGCCCGCGCCCTGCGTGCCCTCGGGCGTGCACCGGAGGCGCTCGCGGTGGAGGTGCAGCGTTTCCTCGAGGAGCCGGTGGCACCGGAGACACCGGACACACCGCCGGCCGGTGTGGAGCTGAGCGCCGCCCAGTTGCTCGGGCGCGCCGAGGTGTTGCTCGACGCCCACCGCAACGAACGGGTGCTCGAGGCCCTCGCGGCGGTGGAGGAGAAGCAGCTCACCCCGGAGGAGCGTTGTCGGTTCCTCTTTGGCCGGGGGCTCGCCCACCGCAAGCTGCATCATTACACGTCGGCGGAGAAGGACCTGACCGCGGTGGTGGAGGGCTGCGCCGATGAGGATCTGGCCCGGCGCGCCGCCTATGTCGCGGCGAAGGTGATCTCAATCAAATCCGGGCTGCGGGCGATCGCCCCGATCGAGGCCTTTGTGAAGCGCTTCGCCGGTCACACCATGGTGGACGACGTGTTGTTCTGGGCCGGCGATCTCTACCAACGCCGGAGCCGCAACGCCGAGGCCGCCGCCTACTACACCCGCATCGCCGAGTTGCCAGCGAAGGGGGACTACTGCGCCGATGCCCGCTGGCGGTTGGCCTGGATGGCCTATCGCGGTGGCGACCTGAAGCTCGCCACCGAACGTTTGTCCGCGGCCGCCGCAGCGACGGGCTGCGCGAGCACCTTTGACCGCGCCCGTGCTTCCTATTGGTTGGCTCGGGTCGCGGTGAAGCAGGGCAAGGTTGAGGCGGCTACGGCGGCCTATCGACGTACGCTGGAGATCTCCCCCCTCGGCTTCTACGGCCAGCTCGCCATCAAGCGCTTGCTGGAGCAAGACCCTGAGTCGCGGCCGGCGTGGCGCGAGAAGCTGCGTGTCCCGGCGGGTGAAGCGGTGCCCGCGCTCTGCCCGGGTTGGCTCGCCGCGGAGCCGAAGCTGGAGCAGGCCGTGGCGTTGCTCACCCGCGGACTCGGGACCGACGCGGCGGCGCTCCTGTTATCGATCGCCGAGCCGGAGCGGGAAGTGGTGGGCAAGTCCCACGCCTCAACACAGGGGGTCGCCTCCCAGGGCGGTGAGCGCCGGGCGGTCGAGCTCGCCGAGGGTTGTGGGGCGTCGGACCCAGATCTCCTGATCGCGCTGCTCCTCGACCGGGCTGGCGCCCACCGGGATAGCCACTGGCGCCTGCGCACCGAGTTCGCAACGGTTCTCGAGCAGCTGCCCGGCCCGGATCAAATCGGCCTGTTCCGCGCCGCCTATCCATTGGCCCACCGCGGTGCCCTCGGGGCGGCGGAGGCCGAGCACGGGGTACCGACCATGTTCCTGCAAGCCCTCTCCCGCGAGGAGAGCGCCTTTGACGCCGAGGTGGTGAGTTGGGCCGGGGCCTATGGGTTGACGCAGCTGTTGTTGAGCACGGGCCAGCGGGCGGGCAAGCTGCTCAAACCGCCGGTGCAGGTCAAGCAAGCGGAGGAGCTGCTCGACCCCGATCTCAACGCGCGGCTCGGTGGCGCCTACGTGGCTTCCCTGTTGAAGCGCTTTGGCAACTACCCGGCCTTCTGCCTGGTGGCGTACAACGCCGGTGAGCGCTATGCCAAGACCCTGTGGAAGCGACACCAGGGCCAGCCCTTTGATCGCTTTGCAGAGGAGGTTTCCATCCGGGAGACCCGCGGCTACGTTAAGAGGGTCCTGCGGACCTTTGGTGTATACCGTTGGCTCTACGGCGATGAGCCGCCGGAGCTACCGAT
>JAUUZB010000283.1 GCA_030590185.1 Deltaproteobacteria bacterium | reverse complement strand
TGGCGACCTTCTTCTTGGCGACCTTCTTCTTGGCGACCTTCTTCTTGGCGACCTTCTTCTTGGCCTTTTTCTTCGCGACTTTCTTCTTGGCGACCTTCTTCTTCGCGACCTTCTTCTTGGCGACCTTCTTCTTGGCGACTTTCTTCTTGGCCTTTTTCTTCGCGACCTTCTTCTCGACGACCTTCTTCGCGGCCTCCGGTGCCCCGGCTGGCTCCTCGTCCGTCACCGCCACCGATAGCAGCTGCATCATTCGCGTAACGTGAACGAGGTGCAGATAAAAAGCGAACAGCTCGGTCAACGTCTCGACGTGCCCGATGCAGTCGGCCACAAAGGCGTCGAGGGCCGGCGAGGCCGAGGTGATCGGCTCGAGCCGGTGGCGGACACTGGCGCGTTCGCGGTCGCCGAAGTCGGGCGCGCCGCGCATCTGGGGGTCGACCATGGTGACCGAGCCGCGCACGGCGAGGGCGATGCGTTGGAGGGCGCGGGGGGCCACCCCAGCGCGCAGGAGCGAGCCAGCGGTGTCCATGGCGCCATCGATCACCTCCGAGCGCAGGGCCCGCCGTTCCCCGGGCTCGAACCAGCCGCCTTCGAGATAGGTTGTCATGACGGCTGCACGTTAACGCCAAGGCTGCGGTCGCCGCAAGCGCGGCCGTTGGTACGCCGCCGCGGGCCGGCTGGGAGATTACTCGGCGGCACGGACTGTGCTAGAAAAATCTAATGCGAGGCCGGGTGAGCATCAACGGTACGATCTACGAGCCGGACCAGGCCAAGATCAGCGTCCTCGATCGAGGTTTCCTCTATGGCGACTCGGTTTACGAGACCCTGCGGGTCTACGGCGGCGTTCCGTTCGCCTTTGATGCCCACCTGGAGCGGCTCTTTGAGTCCGGCACGCTAGTGGCCTTCACCTTGCCGTGGGAGGCGGAGGCCATCCGCGCCCAGACCCTAGAAACCCTGCACGCCGCCGGACTCGCTGAGGCGATGATCCGGATCATCGTGACCCGCGGCTGCGGCGCCTTCGGGCTCGACCCGGCCCTGGCCGCTGATTCCCGCCTGGTGATCATGGCCCTGGAGCGGCCAGAGATCCCTGAGTCCGTCTACGACGAGGGTCGCACCGCCTGTCTGGTGAGCATCAAGCGCAACAACAAGCAGTCGCTCGATCCCCAAGCCAAGACCGGCAACTACATGAACAGCGTGCTGGCCGCGGCGGAGGCGGGCGCGCGGAACGTGGACGAGGCGATCATGCTCGACCTCGAGGGCCGCGTGGCTGAGGCCTCGAGCGCCAACGTGTTCGCGCGGATCGACGGCATCTGGTGCACGCCGCCCCTCGACGTCGGCATCCTCAGTGGCATCACCCGCCGCACCATCCTCGAGTTGTCCGTTGTCAAGGGCGTGCGCGCTGAGGAGCGGGTCCTGTGGCCCGAGGATCTGCGCCGGGCCAACGAGATCTTTCTGTGCAGCTCCCTGCGCGAGGTGATGCCGATCGTGACCCTGGACGGCGCGTCGGTCGGGGACGGCCGAGTCGGGTCTGCCTGTCGCGAGCTGCACGCCCTCTACCGGGCCGAGGTGCGCGCCCAGACCGGAACCTGATGAGCGGCGATCGGGAGCTGCGGCAGCGACTGCGCGACACCTTCACCCGCGATAGCCTGGCGGTGGTGGCCTCGGCGGCCCTGGATCGGGGCCGGGCCGAGCGGATCATCGAGCAGCTGGCGAGCGGCTCGGACACGGTCCGTGACGAGCTGCGCCAGATGGCGCGGCCGAGCCTCATCGAGCAGGTGGTGGAGGCCTTTTACGCGCGTCAGGATGGGGCGGATCTGCTGGTCAGCGAGCTCGATCGGGCGACGCGGACGGAGCAGAACCTGGTGTCGGCCATTTCGATCGAGGAGGTCGCCCAGCGCCTCGGCTCCCATGAGGTGCTTCGTCTGCGCCGGCTCGGGGCCAAGTTGGCCTGGGCCCTGGTCCGCGACGGGCGGGCGGAGCTGCGGCCCCTGGGGGAACAGGTCCTCGGTGAGTACCTGGACCACGCCACCCGCATCGA
Organism: Deltaproteobacteria bacterium; assembly: GCA_030590185.1. The sequence goes on along the minus strand of JAUUZB010000283.1, from coordinate 4,157 downwards.
CGAGGCCCGCCGCGCCGCCAAGGCCAAGGGGGCGGCGGATGAGCTACGGCAGGTCGAGGAGAGCTATCGGGAAGCGGCGGAGCGGTCTCTCGATCTGGAGGCGGAGATCTCGGCGGTGGAGCAGGAGCGCGCTGCGTTGGTGGCAGAGGTCGGCCGGCGGGAGATGGAGTCCCGGCAGCAGCAGGACCGCCAACGGTCCTTGGGCGACCAGCTCGAGCAACTAAAAAAAGAGTTGGCTTCCACCCGGGCCCCAGACGGCCAGGGTCAGCAGGCCACCGGCAAGGTCAAGCGGCAGCTGCGCAAGGCGGAGAAGCGCCTGGCCGAGGCTGAGAAGGAGAAGGAAGCCCTGACCGCGGCCCGGTCACGGGTAGCAGAGCTCGAGGAGGAGAACGCCCGGCTGCGCTCCACCCTGGACAAGCTGCGGGAGCTGAGGGCCTCGGAGCGCGCCGTGCGTCCGCCGGCCGGGCCGGTGGCGTTAGGCTCTGAAGCCACCAAGACCACGCCGGTGGTGGAGGCCCCGCGGCGGGGGCGTGCCAAGGGTAACCGGGCCGACGTGCGGGTCGGAATCTTCCTCGACGTCGCCAACCTATCCGGCGCGGCCCGACGCCTCTACAAGGGTGCGGTCGACTACCGGCGGCTGCTCGGCCTGCTCCTCGGGGGCCGGCGGCTGGTGGAGGCCCGTGCCTATGCCATCGACAAGGGCCGGGGCTTTGATGGCTTTGCCCGCGCTCTGCGCGCCGCGGGTTACCGAGTTTCGGCGAAGAAACCCAAGATTTTCCCGGACGGCGAGATGAAGGCCGATTGGGACATTGGGATCACCGTCGACGTACTCGCCCGCAGCGACAAGATCGACGTGGTCGTCCTAGGGTCCGGGGATGGGGATTTCACGCCGGTGGTCAACGCCCTCAAGAAGAAGGGCTTGCAGGTGGAGGCGGCTGGTTTTCCCGAGCGCACCGCCGAGGCGCTGGTGCGATCCGTGGACCGCTTCGTGGAGTTGGATGCGACGACCCTAGAGAGCTGAGGCGACGGTCTCGGCCGGCTGGACCGGGGCGAGCAGGGCGTCGAGCAGATCGAAGGGGTCGGATAGGGGGGCGAAGCCGTCGAAGAAGCGGTCGAGCTCCTCCACGTCAAACTTCACCTTGACCTCGGCCTCGAAGCCGGGAGTGCCACGTTCGGTGTTGTGCTCTGACATCCGTTGCTCCCTTCAGGCCGCGCGGTCGATGGCGTCCGGATCGACCCGCAGCTCAGCGCCGAGGAGTCGGACGAGTGAGGCGTTGACCGAGGCCGCCGCTGCCGGCGGGCCGGGCCAATCTCGCTCGGGACGGTCGATTAACTCCTGGCTAGCCGAGTCGAGATGCTCGATGCCGAGGACCAATGAGATGCCTGATTGAATTGCCATGACCCCTCCGAAGCTCCCGGTCGCGCAACCGGATCACCTTCGTGTCTTATGTCCTGAATATAGACGAGGGGCGGATCCCGTCAAAAAACCGGCGGGTCTCGGCTCAGCGTTTGAGCAACACGGTGACGGTTTGGCCTTCCGAGCCGACCCGCACGAGCTGCACCACGCCGCGGTTGTGCTTGAACTGGGAGCCCGGCCTCTTCGGCTTGCCGCCCTTCTGCCAGGTCGCCCCGTCCTCGGGCAGGGTGAAGAACAGCAGGCCGGCGCCGCCGATGCGGTAGCCGAGTTCGATGCCGTGGAAACCGATTTGGCCGTGTACCCGCCGGAGGGTGAGCTCACGGCCCGTCACCGCGACACCATCGAGGCTCACCGCGGTGGGGGGACGCACTACGACGATCAGCTCGATCGGCTTGACCCCGGGCGGCACCACGGGCGCGTGACTCCGGGGGGGCGGCGGAGGCGGTCGGGTGGGCCCGGGGGGCGGGGGAGGCTCGGACTTGGACCCACGGGGCCGTTTGCGCAGGGCGACCGGCACCACTAGCTGTTCGTCATCCATCAACTCGATCGAGAGCATGAAGGGGTGGAAGCCCATGGCCCGGACATCGAGCAGGTGGGAGCCGGCCACAGCGTGGTCGTTGACATAGGGCGAGACGTTGGCCACCCGTACGCCGTCGAGCAGGATGGTGATGCCGTCGGGCGGCTCCACCTCAACCCGCAGGCGAGCGTTGCCCAGGGTATCGTCCCCTTCGATCTCCTCGCCGCGCAGGGCCGCCTTCATCTCCCGCAGGGTCTCGCAGCCGGCGCTCACCACGACGAGCGGCACCAACGCGAGCCACATGCGCATCAGCGCGTAGTTCCGTACCCTGGCGGCCCGTCCCCTCACGGCTAAATTATACGCCCTGGGTCCGGATGCGGCCATTTAGCGGCGCGGCTGCGATTGACGGCGTGTCGCGTGGCCGGTAAGTAGGCAACCCCATTGGCAGGAGGATGTCCCGTGAGCGAGGCACAGCACGAATGGATTTACGATTGGAATCGCATCAAGAAGGTCGCGCCGCTGAGCCGGACCGGGTTCCAGGTGCTGGACGAAACCCTGCGTGATGGCATCCAGTCCCCTTCGGTCACCGACCCGACCATCGACCAAAAAATCGAGCTGATCCACCTCATGGAGGCGATCGGGGTCAGCGCCGCGGACATCGGGCTGCCCGGCGCCGGGGCCCGGGCCCAGGCGGATGTCGAAGCCCTGACCGTCGAGATCCGGGACAGCAAGATGAAGCTGCGCCCCACCTGTGCGGCGCGCACCGTGGTCGCCGACGTCAAGCCGATCGCCGAGATCTCCCAGCGGGTCGGCGTTCCCATCGAGGTCTACGCGTTCATCGGGTCGAGCCCGATCCGGTTGTTCGCCGAGGGCTGGGACGTCGATACCGTGGTCAAGCACATGGAGGGGGCGGTCGAGTTCGCGATCAAGGAGGGGCTCGAGATCTGCCTGGTCACCGAGGACACCTCCCGGGCCCGGCCATCGGATCTGGACCCGCTGTTCCGGCGCGCCGTGGACATGGGGGTCAAACGGCTCTGTCTGTGCGACACGGTCGGCCACGCGACCCCCGACGGCATCATGAATCTGTTCGACTGGGTCCACGGCCTGCTGCGCGGCATCGGCGCCAACGACGTCAAGCTCGACTGGCACGGGCACAACGACCGTGGCCTGGCGGTCACCAACAGCCTGCGGGCCATCGAGGCCGGTGCCGATCGGGTGCATGGTTGCGGCCTCGGGGTTGGCGAGCGGGTCGGCAATGCCTCCACCGATCAAATCCTGCTCAACCTCAAGCTCCTCGACGAGTGGGACCACGACCTCTCCAGCCTGTTGCTCTATTGCCAGGCGGTGGCCCGCGCCTGTCACGTCGAGATCCCCTACAACTACCCGATGGCCGGTATCGACGCGTTCCGTACCGGCACCGGGGTACACGCCGCCGCCATCATCAAGGCGCACCGCAAGGGGGATCACTTCCTGGCGGACCGGGTCTACTCCGGGGTACCGGCCGGGACCTTCGGCCGCCACCAGGAGATCGAGATCAGCCACATGAGCGGCATGTCGAACGTGCTCTTCTGGCTGGAGAGCCGGCGGCTGCCCACCGACGAGAAGCTCGCCAACGCCATCTTCGAGAAGGCCAAGGCTGGCTCGCGCCTGCTGTCGGAGGACGAGGTGATGACCATCGTACGGGAGTTGGGGTACGTCGACGGGCCGTAGCCGTCCCTGTTTTTCTCGGCACGGGGCTAGCGGGTGCGGGCGTATCCGATCTCGCAGACCCGGCCCTCGGCGTCGAATCCAACCATCAAGACGTCGCTGTGGGTGGTGCCGCCCGCCGTACTGTCGGCGTGGCCGTAGTGCCAATGCTCGACGCAGTCGGTCGTTTCGCCGGGCCGGGGCTCGGTCCGCTGGTGCGGCTCACCGAACCAGGCCTTGACCTGGGCCCGGTCCTGCTCGCCGCGCCGGAGCTCAGCGACGTGGGTGGTGTCGAAGGGCTCGCCGATGGTGGCGCAGGCCGCGAGGGGCAACCCCGCGAGGAGGGCAGCGATCTGGCAGACCAGGAGGAGCGGCCGGCGGGTCATTCGGCCAGGGACAGTACGAAGCGCCGGGCCAGGTTGGCCGCGGCCATTCGCCGGTAGTTGGCGCTCGAACGGACGTCGTCGATGGGGGTGATCGCCCGGGCGGTCTCGGCGCAGGCCTCATCGGCCAGGGGCGCGTCCGGTCGTTTGCCCG
>JAUUZB010000750.1 GCA_030590185.1 Deltaproteobacteria bacterium | reverse complement strand
GTAGGGATCTGCGCCCGCCGTCGCGCACTCTCCCTTGACAGAGCGGTGATGAGAGGCTTCACTCCACCCAACCTGCCTACTCGCACACAGGAAGATCTCCCATGCGCAACCTGATGACCCTCACCGTGATCGCCCTCACCGCCGGCCTAATGAGCTGCGGTGGTGGATTGACCCAAGAAGACATGGCCAAGGCCTGGGCGGCCACCAACGGGGCGCTGACCAGTGGTCAAACGATCGCCGCGACCGCCGGCGCGCTCACCAACCAGGACGCCACCCTGAACCTGAGCTACGACTATAGTTGTGTGGGCGGCGGCAGCGCGAGCTTCACCGGCGACTACGACGTCACCACCGACCTCAGCGGGAACATGAGCGGCGGCTTCCTGTTCGACATTGGCTTTGACGGCTGCGAAACCAGCGGCATCATCATCGACGGCAACCTGGTCTACGACGTGACCTACGCCTCCACCGCCACCGGCGTGAACTACTCCTTCACCTACCAGGGCTCGCTCACCTACTCCGGCGAGGTCAACGGCACCTGCGACATCGACATGGTCTACAACATGAACATCGATTACGGCATGGGTGGCGCCTACGACCTCTCCTACAGCGGCACCATCTGCGGCTATGACGCCGCCGCGGATCTGAGCGGCTCCGCCAACTACGGCCTCTGAGCCCCGTCCGACCCGGATCGCCAAAAACGATGATCGTCACAGGGAGGGCCACGCAGGTGGCCCGGTGCTCTGATGACGACATCGACCTTTACGGCCCGTAAACGAGCTTGGCAGCCGCCCGGCGTTCGAGCCGTGGGGGATCAAAGCAATTCCGAGCACTTGGCCATGCTCCTGCCTGGCCTGCCCCTTGCAATGTCTGGTGGTGTCGCCCGGGACGGTCCCGGGCCTCGACCAGGTCTCAGCCAACGAGGAGCAGCGTCATGGGTCTCAAGGATATTTTCGTCAGTGGTGCGGTTGCGGGGTTCACGATGCTCGGGGCCCTCGCCCTGGTTGCCCCGGTCGAGGTCAACGCCTCCCGCGATGCCATCGAGACGGTCAACGTCAATGGCGTCGAGATGTCGGTCCGTACACTTAAGGCCCGCCGTCGGCCCACCGCCGAGCTCACCCTGCACAACCCGAGCGATGAGGCGTTGGTGATGCGCGGCACCCTCAAGCTCTACGAGACCTCCTTGGCTAACCTCGGGGGGCGCATGGCCCAGCCGTCCATCGAGCGCTGGGAGGAGGACTGTCTTTATGTCCTGAACGCCGGCGAGACCAAGAAGGTGAAGCTGCGCGCCAAGAAGAAGCTCCGCAAGCGGACCATGGGGCACTTCACCTTCACGTTCGACGGCGACGACAACGCCAACGGTGACGCCGGCGAGGTGCTCTACACCGCGCGCTTCCGGCCCAAGCGGGCCAAGGCCAAGGCGCCGGTGCAGGTGGCGAGCTTGGTGCGCGGCATGAACAACCGGGGTTGGTAAGCGGGGCTCAGGAGCAGATCATGCCGGACCGACGATTCTCCACGGGCGTGGTCGTGGGCTTGGCCCTGGCCGCCATCTTCGTAGGGACCGGGGGACACCTGCCGGCTTTGCCAACCCTCTCGGCGGGCCCGGTCCACGGGCCGGTGCTCTCCGACTCCGAGGGCGCCATGCGCGAGGTCGTGATCCAATACGTTCCCGAGAGCGTCGGCATGGTGGAGCGCGCCTACCGCGACTTCCTCGGCCAGCTGCCGCGGGACGTTACGGTGTATGCGGTCTGTCCCGACCAGGCCGCCTTCGACGACCTCTGCGTGCGGCTCGGGGGTGACGAGTGTCGGCTGCTGCCGGTGATCGTCGGCCACGAGATGACCACCTGGTCCCGTGATCGCTGGCTCGCCCTCGGCGCGAGCGATGGTCGAGCGACCCTGCTCTCGCCGATGTTCGAGGACGCCGCCGCCATTTGGCCAGCACGGGCGGGCGACAGTCGGATCGGAGATGACCTCGCCGCGGCGCTCGGCGTGCGTTCCCTACGCAGCCACCTCGAGTTCGATGGCGGCGATTTCGTGGCCGACCGCGAGACGGTTTTTGTCACCCCGCGGGTGGCGCAGCGCAACGTACCCCACCGGGTAACGCGCCAGGGGTTGGCCGAGGAGATGGAGCGCACCCTCCAGCGCCGGGTGGTGTTGCTCGACGAGGCGCCGGATCATCACGCCGGCATGTTCATGACCCTGATCGGCAATCGCACCGCCCTGGTGGGTGATCCCTCCCTGGGCCGCGCGCTGCTGACGCCGCGGCTGCGCAAGCGTGCGTACGATTTGTCGCCCGAGACCCAGCGTCTGTTCGACGCGGTGGCCCAACAGGTGGCAGCGGCGGGCTACCGGGTGGTGCGCATGCCCGTGCTGCCCGGCCGTGACGGTCGCGCCTACGAGACCCCCTTAAACGTGATCATGGACGAACGCGCCGGCAGCCGGGTGGTGTACGTGCCGACCTACCGGCACAACGAGCCCCTCAACCGCGCCGCAGCGGAGATCTGGCGCGAGCTCGGCTTTGTGGTGCGGCCGGTCGACTGCACCGACGCCTACGTGCATTCCGGGAGCCTCCGCTGCCTGGTCAACGTGCTGCGCCGCTCCCTGGCGCCGAGCGCCCGCGACACCGTTTGAGCGTGGCTCCGGGCCGCGGGGAAGGTGAGGTCAACGGTCGTTGACGCCCGGACCCGCGTCTCGGATCGTGGACAGATCAACAGGGGCGAGGTTGCCGGCGCTTCCCTGCGTCGTCTAGACCTCCTGGGACTATGACTATTATCAAACAATAACAGACACTTACGCGCTCGAGATCCTCGGCCCAACCCACGATTGCGCCCGCCGATCATGGGGGCCAGGATGATTTGGCCCGCTCCTTGCTTTGCTTGTGCTACGATTGACGCCACGCCAAAGGAGCCTGAGCCATGAAACGCGCCACCTTTTCGATGATCGCCGCGACCGCCCTGTTGGCGACCGGCTGCGATGACCCCTTTTCCATCGGTGACCGCAACCGCACCTCACCGGCCCTCGAGTCGTTTGATTCCTGCACCGATCTCCACGCCGCGCTCCAGGACTCCCTGAGCGAGGAGATGCGCATCCAGCTCATCAGCCAGCTGGACTACTACGGTGGCTGGGGCGTGGTCGCCATGGACGGGGCCACCGGTTCGGAGGAGACGGCCGCCATGCCGACCAACGACGGCGGCAGCTACAGCCGCGACGGTGGCCAGGAGGGGGTCGACTACTCCGGCACCAACAATCAGGAGACCGGGGTCGACGAGGCGGACTTCGTCAAGACCGACGGGCTCTACATCTACGTGTTGAACGGTAGTCGCCTCGAGATCCTCGGCGTACCGGAGGTCGGCGATCTCGAGCCGGTCTCCACCACCGACATCGAGGGTTGGCCCAGCGAAATGCTGATCGGCAACGACCAGGTGGTGGTCTTCTCCAGCATCAGCGCCTGGGACCTGCCGGACGACCATCCGCTCAAGGACAAGATCAGCACCGACACCACCTACGCCGGCTACGAAGACTACTATGCCTCCTGGTGGTTCCGCAGCGATGACCTGACCAAGATCACCGTGGTCGACACCTCCGACACCGCCAGCCCCAACGTCATCCGCGAGCTCTACGTCGAAGGCGCCTACCAAACCGGCCGCCGCATCGACACCACGGTCCGCATGGTC
>JAUUZB010000536.1 GCA_030590185.1 Deltaproteobacteria bacterium | reverse complement strand
GTCAACGCCTTCATCGACCAGGGCTTCGCCATCGCTGGCGGCTCCGACCGTGGCGAGGCCTATCGGGTCACCGAAGAGATGTTCGACCGGGCCGACTCGATCCACGATTTCCAGCACCACTGGGAGCAGCAAGCGGAGCTGTTGGAGCAGACCCTGCGCCTGCTCTGGTCCCGGCGGGTCGCCACCGGGTCCAGCAGCCCGGCGATCTACGAGCAGTACGTCCCGGGTCAGACGCTCGAGGTCTCCGGCGGAGAGATCGAGCTGACCCCGGCGCGCTGGGCCAAGATGCTGGGCTTCCTCAAGGAATTCGGTGGCGCTTCGCGCACCGCCCTCGGCGATGCCGGCGGTCACTTCGAGTTCGCTGGGACCCACGACGTGAATACGGGTGGCTAAAATGACATATGGTAGTGCCTGACACTACTATATACAGCCGGGCAATATGACATATAGTAGTGCCTGACACTACTATATGTCACCCGGTCAGATCGATCTTGCGCCAGGCGCCGGAGCGGAAGCGCAGGGCCAGGGCGATGCCGAGGAGGGCGAGGTAGCCGACGATGCACAGCATGGCGGCGACGTGGCCGCCGTTGAAGGTGCGCACGCTGATGAATCCGGCCGGGACGAAGACCAACCAGGCGATTACCAGTCTGGCCCACAGCACCCAGGTGGTGTCGCCGGCGGAGCGCAAGGCCTCACCGAAGGTCATGGCCGCGGCGTCAAAGGCTTGCCAGGCGGCGCTGATCGCCAGCAGCAACGCGCCGATAGCCAGGAACTCGGCGCTGTCGTCGCCCTGGGCGAACAGGCGCATCAGGGGTTCAGGCCTCAACAGGTAGACCAGGCCCACGGTGAGTTGCCAGAGGAGGGCGATGCTCAGGGTTCGCTTGACGATGCGGCCGACGAGATCCTTTTCGTCGCGGCCGATCGCCTGGCCCGTGAGGATGGCGCCGGCCGAGGAAAGGCCGAAGGCCGGCATGAAGGAGAGGCTGTTGATGTTGATCACCACCATCATGGCGGCGAGCACCGTGGTGCCTAGGTCGGCGACCACGATGTTGATGAACAGCATGAAGGCCGCGAACTCGAGGAACCAGTTCAAGCCGTGGGGGAGGCCGAAGCGCAACATTCGGCGAAGCTCGGAGAGGCGCAGGCCACGGGGCCAGACCGAGGCAGTTGGCACTGCGTGGCCGACGAGCAGACACACGGCGATCACCGCGAAGCCGAGCCAACTCGCGATGACGCTGGCGATCGCCGCGCCCTGAACGCCGAGGGCCGGCGCGCCGAGGTTGCCGAAGATCAGGACCCAGTTCAGGAAGACGTTGAACGTCATGGCGACTAGACCGGCGATCATGTGCAGCCGGGTGTTGCCGAGCCCGCCGTACCAGTTGCCCACCGCCTCGGTGGCGACCATGGCGCCCACCGCCAGGGCGCGGATTTGGAGGTAGTCGGTCATGGCGCGGTGAACCGCTGGATCGTAGTCGAGGGCGCCAACCAGCGGCTCGATGGCGGGGATCCCGGCCACGGCCAACAGGCCGACGGCGCCGGAGATGATCAGGCCGTACCACACGTAACGGACAGCCCCCTGCGGATCGCCTTTGCCGGTCAACTGGGCCGCGAAGCTCTGCACCATGAACACCAAACCCATGGGGAAGATGGTGATCGCGAAGGTGTTCATCGAGCCGGTGGTCACCGCGGCGAGTGCCGCCTCGCCCAGGGAGGCGGACATCAGGGCGTCGGTGAACCCGATCACCGCTTGGGAGGAGCGCGCCACCACCACCGGCCAGGCGAGCAGGAGGAGCTCGGACAACCCGCCGCTGTGCGCCCGGGGAGCCGGGCTCAATGTCGATGACTCTGCCATGGTCGGGAGGTTCGTCGGGAGCGCCCGGCGTTCGGGCTAACCAGGTTCGGTCGGTGTCGGTGTCACTCCGCCGCTAGGGGCTGTTCCGCGATGGCCTCGAGGCGAAACGGCTCCGGGCCGAGGGAGCTCTCGAAACCGGGGAAGTAACGGCTGGCGCCCGTTATGTGGGTGGTCAGATCCGCGGCCAGGCCGGTGGCGATCAGTTTGCGGGCGATGAGGATATACTCGTCGTGGACCATTTTGACGTACTTCTCGGCGCAGCGACCCTGCTCGATCTCCTTGAGATCGAAATAGGAGGCGACGTTGTGCGGCTCCTTGAGGATCAGTTCCGGGGACTTGTCGGCGCTCTCCTCGAGGCGGCCGCGGATGGTCGCGTCGTAGAGCATCGGGCTGAGGTCCTCGTGGTTGATGTTCCAGAACTGCTCGTAGGGCTGGTGCTGGAAGGTGTCGATCCGGTTGTCGTAGTCGACGCCGATGGCGAAGATGCAGCCTGGATACTCGGCCTTGCAGCGCTGGTAGTCGTTGAGAACGATCCGCCCGCAGTTGCGCTGGTGGTCCTTGATGTCCCAGGCGATGGTCGGATCGCCGTCGACGGTGGGGCTCGGTTGCGGCTTCTCCCCGGCTGGTTGGACCCCAGGAGATGGGGCGGCGGTGTCCATGGGTTCGGCTGGGGTCTGGTTCTCGGTCTTGGCATCGGTCTCGCCATCGGGTCCTGGCTCTGGCGCCGCCGCCGGCTTCTCCTCACGAATGACCACCCCCTCACGGCCGCCCTCGCGATCCTGGAACGGCATGACCGCGTACTGCTGGCACTTGGAGGGGCGCTGGGGCGGCGGGTCGCGATCGGGGAGATAGGGCAGGCTCAGGGTGATGGTGGTGCCCTGGCCGATCTCGCTATCAATGTCGAACTCTCCGCCGAACTCCTCCACCGTCTGGCGCACGAACACGAAGCCGAGGGAGTGAAGCTCACCGTCGAGGGTCGGGCGCTCGCGCATCACGTGCTTGACCTTCTCCGGGTACATGCCGGTGCCGTTGTCGGTGACCGCGATCTTCACCCGGTCGCCGGCGGTCGAGATGCTCACGCGAATCATACCGACCGGCCGTACCACGAGGGCGTCGACCGCATTCATGATCAGGTTGAAGAACATGCGTCGGAAACGATTGCGATTGCCACGCACCACCGCCGGGCTGCCCTTGTCGATCTGGATCTCGACCCGGTTGTGCCCCTTCTCCACGATGTACCCGTAGATGATGTTGTTGGTGTAGTGGACGATGTCGGTGCCGACGTCGAAATCCTCGCGGCTGTCGTGATTGTCGAGCTCCTGAAAGAAGTACTCGATGCGATAGTAGACCCCGCAGATCCAACGGATGTTGTTGCGGTAGTGGTTGCGGGAGCGAACCGAGCGCGAATCCTCCGGCAGGAAGGTGATGGTGCGGTCGAAGCGGCCCCACAGGGGATTCAGGATGAGGTCGCAGATCTTGAGCACCGTCTCGATGTATCGCCGGCCGGTGATGATGATCGTCTTGTCGGGGGAGAAATTGGTGACCGCGTTGGCGTAATCGCGGAGGGCCTTGCGCATGTCGGCCGCGGACCGGCGCAGCTCCGCCATGTCATCGGAGTGGAAGGCCAGCGCCTGCTCGATGTTGTAGATTTCGAGATCGGTGTTCAGGGTGACGTGGAAGTGGAGGATGTTGTTGATGAACTTCTCAACCCGGAGGTCGTGGATGAGAAATTTGATCTCGGCGACTTGCTTCTTGACGCCGTCCTTGTAGTCGATCGCTGCCGTACTCATCGGAAGGTCTCTCCTGCGCTCCACCGGCCACGTCATGGCCAGCCAGGAGCGGACACCTAGCACGTCGGGGAAGGTAATGCAGGAGGTCGAGAGTAACCAGGGGGGGGCGACTCAGATACTGTAGATCAATGTGCCTCGGTCGAGGCACTAGCCTGGCCTAGCATCAGTCGCACTCATTGCTCACACAGACGTCGCCGGCGTCGGGGCAGTCGGTGTCTACGCGGCATTCCTCGCACGCATCGGCGACGCAGACCGGCTTGCCGGTGTCGCAATGGTCATCGGTGAGGCGCTCCAGGCAGATGCCGGTGGCGGTGTCGCATTGGCTGCGATCCCCGTCGGTGCAGTCGCTGCTCGACGCGCAGGCGGCTTCACACTCGAGATCGGCGGTGCACAGCTCATCCGCGGCGCAGTCCGTGTTCTGGATGCACTCGCGACATTCGCCGTCGATGCAGAACGGATCGGCCACGCCGCAGTCGGAGGTCGCCAGGCATTCCGCGCAGCGCAGGCGGTCCTGGTCGCACAGGGGCTCGTCGGCGGGGCAGTCGTCGTCCGAGTCGCACTCGGCGCAGCCGCCGATCGAGGCGCACACCTCGTCGACGTCGCAGTCGGTGTCGCTGCTGCAGGCGAGGTCGCAGTCGCCGTCGGGCATGCAAACCGGGCTGGCGGTGCCGCAGTCGTTGTGGCCGAGGCACTCGCCGCAGCGACCGGTGATGGTATCGCACAGGGGGTCGCCAGCATCGCAGTCGGTGTCGGTCTCACACTCGAGACAGAGACCCTCGACCCCGCAGACGTCGCCGCCGCAGTCGGTGGCGGCACG
>JAUUZB010000167.1 GCA_030590185.1 Deltaproteobacteria bacterium | reverse complement strand
TTCTTGTCACTGAGCTCCACGGGCTGAGCCGTCATGATGCTGCCGTAGATCGATTCCAGCGCCGTAGCTGCGTTCTTCAGGAGAGGCAGAAGCTGACCGCCGGCCGCATGGGAGAGGATGGGATCAGCTGCGAACAGAGCCGCCAGGGTCTGCGGCGGTGGGCTCGAGCTCGAGCCGGGGGGAAGATCTACGTCCGGCTCACTCCCTGACGCCATGACCGGGCCAGCGTTGGGGCCCGGCGTCACGGTGGATGGGGCGGCGGGGGTGGAAACCGATGGCGTCGTGCCGGTGGCGGGATTCAGAGCACCGTTGTCTCTCACGGTGTTTGCGTTGTTGTCACCAATTCCTATCGGCATGCTCTCTCCTATTAGATGCCGGCCACCCTATCGGAGAAAGGGGCACTTGGGAACTGGGACACCACGGTCCAGTCGAGTCTAGGGTGCCTCCCAGGCACCGATGTCCGGCCCGCTGGCGTTGAAGTCGCCGTAGCGCGCGTCGTTGAGGTCGAGCCCGAGATTCTGCCCGGCGTCGATGCACGGGCTCACCGGCGTGAGGCGGAAATCGTCGCTGGCGGCGTCGATGTACAGCGGGTCGAGCGCCAGGTGACCAGCGCCGGGCGTGCAGCCGCCGCACGCCCCACCGGCGTTATCCCAATAGGCGTTGAAGTCCAGGGCCGTGAAGGTGGCGCCGCTGGCCTGCAGGCCGGCGTTGCCTGCCACCGCGCCGTTGGTGCTGAATAGGTTGTTGCGGATGTCGAGGTTGGTCGCGCTGCCGACGTCCGCTCCCTCCTCGCCGTTGCCGTGCAGGGTGTTGTGCCAGAGGATCACCGCGTCGACGCTGGAGCCCATCCAGATCCCCCCGATAAGATTGTCGAAGATGAGGTTGCCCGTGATCGTATCGCCGCCGACGCTGACGAAGATGCCGTCGCTGTTGGCGTAGATGCGGTTGTCGGCAACCACCGCTGAGCCTTGCAGGTAGATGCCGTAGTTGCCGTTGGCGTGGATCGCGTTGCCCGGTCCGACCTGATTGACATCGACGTCGACCCAGACGCCATAGAGGTTATCGTGGAGGTCGCACTCGGCGATCCGGTTGTTTTGCCCGTTGACGTAAATGGCGCTGCTGCCGCAACCAGCGATCTCGAGCCAGTACACGGCGTTGTCGTCGGAGTCGAAGCGCAGGCAGTCGTTGGCGCCCCCGGAGCCATCAACGACGACGCCCGGCGACCCGACGATGGTGGTCCCTGGGGCGGAGACGGGCGGCAGGTTGCTGGCCAGGGTGATGGTCATCGGTCCCGCGAAGCTGATGGTGTTGGCCGCCGCATCGAGGTTGGCGGCGTCGATGGCGTCGCGCAGGGTGCCGGCGCCGGTGTCGGCGTTGCTGGTCACCAGGATGTCGACCGCCGGCTCGAACACCAGAACCTCGGCGGTGTGGTAGTCGCGGTAGCCGCTGGTGTCCTCGACCATCAACACGACCGGCTGGGGGCCGAGCTCAACGAAGCTATGGTTGGCGGTGAGTCCCGTGTCGTCGAAGAAACCGTCCGCCTGCCAATCCCACCAAAAAACGAGCGCCCCGTCCGCATCCTCGAGGTCCCAGCTCGGTGCGGCGTCAAAGCTGAACACCGTCGCCGGGCTGCCCCCGCCCGGGGTGACCTCAAAGATCGCCACGGGCGGCGTGCCGGTGCCGCCGCAGGCGGGATCGTCTCCATCGGCGGGGCCGTCGCAGTCGTTGTCCTCGCCATCGGCGCAGTTGGCCGAGCCCGGGTCTTCGGTCAGCAGCGGCGAGCAGTCGATGCCGCAGCCGGCGGGGTCGTCCTCACAGTCTTGGCCGTTGAGGATCAAGACCCCGGGCGGGGTGCAGTGTTGCTCACCGGCATTGGCGTCACCGAAGCCGTCACCGTCGAGGTCGGGGTAGTAGGTGGTGCAGCCACTCGCGCAGCCGCCGCCGGTGGCCAGGGTGTCGTCGCAATCACAGGCCTCACCCGCGCCGTCGCCGTCGACATCGGTTTGCAGCGGGTCTGGCACGTTGGGGCAGGTGTCGATCACGTCCCGGAGGCCGTCACCGTCCGAGTCGAGGGTGCCGTAGTGGACGTTGATCGGGATCCAGTCCAGGAGGAAGTCCCGGTTGCTAAACGACGGGTCCATGGTCACCCGCACCCGCAATCCCGTGTCGTCGATATCCGCCGGGAGCCAGAGGTGGCCCCAGCGGTCGGCCGCGTCACCGAAGATCACGGTGGTTTCGGCTAAGGGCTCGCTGGCGTCGGAGCGCACGCCGCTCCAGGTGGTGCCGCCGTCCCAGGAGATCTCCACCGAGATGGCATTGGTGCCGGCGCCCGAGTCGAGCCACCAGTCGAGGCGAAGCTCGATCCCGAGTACGTCGCAGCCGGCTGGCACCTCGGTGGCATCAAAACCGTAGCCAAAGAAGAGGTGGCGGTCGCCGGTGCCGCCGTTGTTGTTGGCGGCGTTGCCCCCGCCGTCGGTGTAGGCCTCGGTCGGGAGGTCTTCAAATCCGTCACCGTCCCCGCCGGTGTCCGCGGCGTCGGCCGAGGGACCGAGAAATCCGGTGCTGCCCGGGGTGCAGACCGCACCGCAGGCCGGGTCCGCCCCGTCGCTCAGTCCGTTGCAGTCGTTGTCGGCCCCGTCGCTGCAGCTCGCGTCACCCCCGGGGCCCTCGGTGCCCGCCCCGGCGAGGGGATCGCAGTCGTCGGTCGGTGTTCCGTCGATGCACTCGAGCAGGCCGCTGTTGCCCGCGCATTGCCCGACGCCGCAGCTCGTCGCGCTGGACACGAACTCCTCGTCCACCGGCCCGTCGCAATCACCGTCGAGTCCATCGCAGGTGACGTCGCTAGCTTCGTCGAGCGGGCCCGGGGTGCAGTCAACGCCGGCGACGCCGTTGCAGACCTCGTCGACCTCACACACGCCCAGACCGCAGGTGCTCGCCGGCACGAAGTCCTCGTCGGTGAGGGCGTCGCAGTCGTTGTTCCAACCGTCGCACAGGTCCGGGTTGCCCGGAAAACACAGGGCCCCACAGGCGGCCGGGTTATCGTCGCAATCATCACCGCCGCAGGCCTCGTCGATGTAGGAGTCGCCATCCGAGTCCTTGTCGGCTGGTCCGAGGTCGCATTCTCCGGCCACGCAACTCGCGGCGCTGTGGCAGGCGTCGATGCATTCGGCGTCACCGCTGCACAGGATCACCGCCCGGATTTGCACCAGGTCGCTCGCGGTCACCGTGCCGCTGTGCTCGCCAGAGGACCAAGCCACCCCAACGCTGACGCTCACCGACTGGGCCACCGGCGCGCCGCTGATCTCGCTCACCGTGGTTGGCACGACCACGCTCTCCCCGGGGGCAACCTCCGCCGGGAAGGTGAGGGCTCCAACCGCGAGGAGACCGTCCGGCTCGGTCGTCGCCGGACCACTCGATGCAAGGCTCACCACTGAGCTCGACCGGGAGGTCACCCGCAGGCTCGCCTCGCCACTCTCACCAAGGGTGAGCTCCGCGGGCCCGGTCAGCTCGGCGGTGACCGGCGCGAGCACCTCAAAGGCCTCGGCGGCGCTCGCTTCCTTCCCGGTTGGCAGCCCCAACCAAAGGTCGTGAAGACCGACCGGCACCGTGGCCGGGACGACGGCTTCGATGAGGGTAGCATCCACCATCACCACGTCCGTGAGGGCCACGCCGTTGATCGTCACGTCGATGTCGATCGGGATCGCCTCCCCGGAGAGGTCGAGCTCGATCGGCACGTAGAATCCGGTGCCGTGGATTTCGATCGCCGCCGTGTTCCCGAGGATCACGCTGTTCGGGGTCAGGCTCTCGATTTGAAGGTCTTGGTCGCCAACCGCCGGCCGGCTGCACGTGCACGAACCTAGCGGGGAGAGCAATAGGACGGCGAGGCAGCTGATGCGTACGCAGAGATGGGGTGTCGCAATGGTCACGGGCTGTCAACTCAGAAGGTTGGGCTCCTGACTAAATAGCCTAGCACGGGGCACGGCGGGTTGCCCGGAGGATTTCGGAATCCACCGTGGCGAACGCCCGAGAATGTGGAGGAGTAGGAGAACAGCAGGAGGGTCACGACGACCGACGAGCCTGAGCCCGCCGGCCGCCGTGTGGGTCTCTCAACTCACCAGGGGAAGATGCCGAGCTGGTCGGGGGTCGCGAGGCTGTATTCCAGCATGACCTCCCAGAGGTAGTCCGGGACTGACTTGTAGTTCTGGAGCTCCACCGCGGCGCGGTTGTCACCGATGGAGAGCTTCTCGCAGCCCGGGTCGAGGTTCTGGTCGCAGTCCAAGAGCGGCACGGGGTACCAATCGGTATCGATCGCCACCAGGGCGTCGTCCTTCAAGATCACCGGCGTGCCGTCCGGGTGGTAGACGACCATCGGCCGGCCGTGCTCGTTGTGACCGGCGGGGTACTCGGCGGTGGCGGGGTAGCCGACCGAATCGAGCTTGTAGCCCCGGGCGGTGAGGAAGTTGGCGTACTCGAGGATGCGGCTAGCAATGCCGCGCTCGACCATCCAACCGCCGGCGCAGGCCAGGTCGGGGTCACCAAACAGGCATTCCTTGCCGTAGCGGCGCGCCGCGTAGATCAGGCCCGAGGTCGGGTCCTGCCACTCGATGCGGCTCTCGAAGCCCGGGTCGCTGTTGTCACCGAGGCGGTAGATCCGCATCATGTCGATCCACTCTGACTTCTGATTGTCCGCGATGTAGGCCAGGGTCCAGGCGATGAGGAACTTCTGCACCTCCCACCCGATTTGGGGGTCGACCGGGATGCTGTCGGCCGGCACGTCCGGGTCGAAGGTGGTGCCGGTGTAATCCTCGCAGACGTTCCGGCCTTGGCTCGCGAAGCAGACCGTCGGGCCAGCCTCGGGCCACCAGCTGGTCCAACCTATGGGCTGCCCGGGGTACATGTCGGCGAGGGGGTCGCGGTCGGTGTCGGCGCCAACGTCCCGAACGACGTTGCCCATCAAATCGGCCGCCACGTGCGGCGCCATGATGGCGTGGTCGTTGGTCAGGGCGTTGGCGATGACGCGGCGCCAACCCTCGGGGAAGACGTCGGCCATGCCGGCGGCGCGGGGTCGCGCGTCGTAGAAGTCACCGCGGCTGCTGCTGACAAAGCGGTCCTCGGACTCGCTCAACAGGATCGCCACGTGGATCTTGTCGTAGTAGCTGCCGGCGTTGGCGGTGTAGGAGGTGTCGAACTCCCCCTGACTCTCGAGGGCGTTCTCCAGGGGATGGCCGCCGAAGCCGACATCCGCGAAATAGCCGGTGGAGCCGTTCGGGATCACGACCTGGGTGATACCCGAGCGGCCGTCCGAGTCCTTGTCGGAACGCAACACCGGATCGTTGAACTCGGCCTCGCGTTCGAAGTGCTCGCCGTCCGAGGGCCGCGTCAGCTGCCGGATGAAGTGGTCGAACACCAGGCCCGCGGCCACGATGTTGTCCCGGATGTCATCCTCGCTGATGACCGCCGCCCACATGGTGTCGTAGGTGATGCCGGCGTTGGCGGAGATGTTCTTGTAGATGCCGGAGTAGAACCCGACCGCGGTGGCCATACCGAGTAGCTTTTCGTTGTAGCGGCCAAAGGCGCGGTTGGCCGACGAGCGCACGCTGAAGCTGGTGCGGCCGCGCCGGAAGTTGTCGAAGATGTGCCGGTTCTCCTGCATGTTGATCAGGAAGGAGGCGATCTCGAAGGTATCGGCGCCGTTGTCGTGACGGTAGACCGAGGCGTTGCCGAGGTCGGCCCAGCCATCGGTGCCAAAGCCATAGGGAACCCGGGGACGCCCCCTGTCATCGACCGCCGGGCCACCGCGGTAATAGCCGCCGTGGAGCTCTTCTTCCGTGGGCATTCGTAGGTCGGTCCACTTGGCGTAGTCGACGGCCATCTGCCGGCACTTGGTGGGCTGGTCGAAGACCGAGACGACGTGACCGTCGAGCACCTGGTGCCACGCCCCGTCCCGCTCCTCGTTCCAGAAGCTCGGCTGTTGGGGGGCGACCGGATAGCAGCTCGAGAGGATCTTGTAGCGATCGACCAACTCCGAATAGTGAAAGCTCTCCATGCCCATGCCACCCCACGGCGGGGTGTACGGCAGGCTGAACTTGATGCCGAACAGGCCGCCAAAGGTGTCGGTGGCGTTGAGCATGCCAGAGGCGACGGCCTTGGTGTCGTCGGTGCCGGTCCGGATGGCCGCATACACCGGGACGTTGTCGCCGTAGTAGAAGCGGGTGGCCGCGAAGTCCCAGACGCCCAGACCGATCATGTCCTGGGCGATGTCGCCCGGGTAATCCATGACGCTCGACTGTTGGAACATATTAATCAGCTGGTCCTGCTCGTTGTCGGTGACCGGGTCGAAGTAGCGCGGCCCGATGCAGTTCTCGCCGTCCTCGACCGCGTCGGTGCAGACGTCGGTGACCGTGCCGTTCTTGGTGCGCAGCTGCCAGTACTGGGGCCGGTAGAACAACGCGTCCGAGGAGCTGACGAAGTTGTGCCGGTGGCCGACAGCGTGCCCCATCTCGTGGATGATGACGCCGTAGTTCAGGCGGGAGCGCACGTAGCGGAGCATGCGCTCGTGGCGGTCCCGGGCCTCCGAGGCGGTCTCGTTGTCGCCCGGCGGGAATTTGATCGCGAAGATGTCGGTCAGGCTGGCGATGGTGGTCGGCTCCGGCGCCTCCTGCAGGAGGCAGCCGCCGTTCTCGGCCCAGGCGTTGTGCATGCGCCGGCGCATGTCCGAGGCGAGACGCGGGTTGTTGAGCGCTAGCGGTGAGACGCGATCGGCGAGCGGTCCCTCGAGGGGCAGGTCGCCCGGGATACCGGCGATCTGTTGAATGGCCGGGTTCAGCAGCTCCGCCTCCACCAAGGAGCCGCGGGCGCCGCGCATGCGGGCCGCGGCGACCGCACGGGCCTGGGAGGGAACGGTGGCGCTGACGGCGGTGCCGCCGAACTGCTCGGCGACCTGCTGCTTGAGCTCATAGACCTGCTGCGGGATCTCACCCTCGATGTACTGCTCCATGGTGGCGACGTCGACTCTGGCGGCGGCGGCCAGCCGGCGGCTGATGTCTCGCTTGGTCAAGGTCGGCATGCCGGAGCTCTGTTGGGCCTCGGCCCAGTTGCGCACGTAGTCGCCATTGGTGATGTCAACGGTCTCCAGCTCGCCGTTGGCGTAGAGGATCTGGTCGACCAGGCCCTTGGCGGCGCGATTGGTGATGTGGTCCCAGATGTTGACGTTGGTGGCGACGTGCTCGCCCCAGTAGGGGTCGACCGCGTTGACCATGATGCCCCAGGGGGAGGGGGTCTGGGCGGTGTCGA
>JAUUZB010001040.1 GCA_030590185.1 Deltaproteobacteria bacterium | reverse complement strand
GTGATCGCCGAGGAAAAAGGCCGAGTACTGTAGCTCGCGCAGCTTTTTGGCGGTCTCTGGGATCTCGACCCCGTAGGCCGCGTCGCCGGCCTTGGCGCTCGCCATCAGGTGGGCCTCGGGGCAAACGCCGCAGATCCGCGAGGTGATCCGAGGCATCTCCTCGATCGGACGGCCCTCGGCGAACTTCTCGAAGCCACGCAGCTCCGGCACCTGAAAAAAGCAATCGTCCACGGCGCCGGCCTCGTCGAGAAAGATCTCGATCCGGCCGTGACCCTCGAGCCGAGTGATCGGGTTGATGCTGATGCGACGGGTCACGGCTAGGCCTCCGGCTCGGGGTTGAGGCGCTTGCGGCGTAGGGTCGAGCTGGCCAGGCCGAAGCGGTAGAACGTACCGGCCGGGTCAGCGATTTGCTCCACCACCTGCCGGACATCGGTGTCGGTCTCGCCGGCGATTAGGCTACCGAGCGCCGCGATCATCTTGGCGCCCTGATCGCTGACCTCACCCGCCGGGCCGTAACAGCCGCGGCAGGGTTGTTGGGCGTCGAGACAACGTGCCTCGCAACCGCTGCGGGTGGCGGGGCCGAGACAGACCAGACCCAACTCGAGCAAGCACTGCGTATTGCCGGCCGGCGCCTGGAACAGATGCGGCCGCTCGATCTTGGAGATCGGCGTGTCGTGCCGCTCGTAAGCGCACTCGTCGCAGACCGCCTTGGTGCCCGCCCCGATCAGGCTGCCCTTGGCGGGCAACTCGCCCTTGACGATCGCCTCGATGCCGGCCCAGGTCATCTTCTCGGTTGGTGGGCAGCCCGGGACGAAGTAATCGACCGCCACCACGTCGGCGAGGGTGACCACCGTGTCCCAGAGCTCCGGCAGGGTGAGCTCGCGCCCCTCGACCGTGGTGTGAGTCTTGGGCAGGAGCCGCTCCGGGTTCGGGGTGCTCGGGTTGTCGATGTAGATGCGCTCGAACAGCTCGGCGCGGGAATAGAGGTTGGCGAGGGCCGGGATGCAACCCTCGTGGGCGCAGGAGCCGTAGGCGATCAGGGTCTTGGACTTGCGGCGCAGCAACTCGGCGATCTCCCGGTTCTCGTCGCTGCGGATGGCGCCGTTGAAAAAGCAGACGTCGATGTAGTCATCGTCGTAGCCAATGACGTGGTGGTACTTGAAGTCGGCGATGCAGGGCCAAAAGACGATGTCGGCGACTTGGATCAGGTCGAGGATCTTCTCGGCGATCTCGAGCACCGCGATCTCGCAGCCACCGCAGGAGGCGGCCCAGTAGAAGGCGAGCCGGAGCTTGCGCTTGGGGGCGGGGTTCGACTGCTTGGCGGACTTTTTCTTGGCGGGCTTGGCGGTCGACTTCTTGCCAGAGGTCTTCGCCACGTCCCCGCGTTTGGCGGTCGACTTCTTGCCAGACTTCTTCGCCACGCCCCCGCGTTTGGCGATTCGCGTGCGGGTGGTAGCCTTTTGGCTGCGTTTCTTTGCCATCGTGGGACTCCCGGGCTGCTGCGACGATACGGGAATGATTATGGGCTCGCAAGCGAGGCTCGGGGAGGTTGTGGCTCGACGAGACCCGACGAGGCCAACAATCGTCAGGCGGCCAAGCTCCCCGGCCTTGCCTTGCCTCCAGCAGATTCCCAGTCGTATGCTCATCCCATGCCGACCACGTACGAGCCCAAGATCCTCGGCCTACTCTGCAACTGGTGCTCCTATTCAGCAGCCGACCTCGCCGGCGCCTCCCGCATGCAGTACCCAACGAACCTCAAGGTCGTACGAGTAATGTGCACCGGCCGGATCGATCCAACCTTCGTGCTACAGGCCTTTGCCGAAGGCGCCGACGGGGTCTTGGTCTGCGGCTGTCACCCCGGCGATTGCCACTACATCTCCGGCAACATCAAAGCGGCGGCCCGCCTGAGCCTCGTGGACCGGCTACTCGCCGACTTCGGAGTCGAACCAGAACGCTTCCGAGTCGAATGGGTCAGCGCCCAGGAGGCCGAGCGTTACGCCGAGCTGGTCCGGGAGATGACCGACACCCTGCGCCCCCTCGGGCCGCTGCGCTGGCCGGCGATGCTCTCGACCCTGGCGAGACAGGAGGCCTAGATGACCCGAAGGAAACGCGCCCAGCCGTTGGTCGACGTGTACCTGTGCGAGTGCGGCCCCATCATTAAAGAGGCAATCGACCTCCCCGCCATCGCCGAGGAGGTAGAGAAACGACCAGAGGTCGGACGGGTCCAAACATACGGGACCCTCTGTTCAGAGGAAGGCAAGCGTTGGCTCGAAAAGAGCCTGCGCAAAGGTCGCGACCGCCGGGTGGCGATCGCCGCCTGCACCCCGCGGGAGCACGAAGCGACCTTCCGCCGCGCCTGCACCAACGCCGGGGTGAATCCGTATCTCATGGCGATCGCCAACATCCGGGAGCAGTGCAGTTGGGTCCACGACGACAAGCCGGCCGCCACGAAGAAGGCGGCCCAGCTCACCCACGCTGCGGTCGCGCGCGCCCTGGTGCAGGAGAAATTGGTCGGCCGCGAGATCCCGGCCAGCCCGAACGCGTTGGTGATCGGCAGCGGCGTGGCCGGCCTGACCGCCGCCCAAACCCTGGCCGCCGGCGGCCGGCAGGTCTACCTGGTCGAGAAGGATCCGGTGGTGGGCGGACGCGTGGCGCGCCTCTCGGACGTCTTCCCGGATCTAGAGTGCGCCTCCTGCATGATCGAGCCGCTCCTCGACGAGGTCCTGCACCACGACCACATCGACGTCATGCCGCTCTCCGATGTCGAGGAGGTACTGGGCTACCTGGGCAACTTCAAAGTCCGCATCCGACAACGGGCGCGACACGTCGACCCCGAGGGCTGCTTTGGCTGCAAGACCTGCCACGAGGTCTG
>JAUUZB010000288.1 GCA_030590185.1 Deltaproteobacteria bacterium | reverse complement strand
GCCCGACGTGATAGTGGCCGACGCGGCGGTGCGCGCCCCGGACATCTTCGGCCTGCTCGAGGGCCTGCGTGCCCACGGCGGCGATCCGGTGGTCGTGGTGATCGCCGACGCGCCAAAGCTCGAGATCGTGACCCGCCTGATGCAGGTGGGGGTGGCGCAGCTGATCGAGAAGCCAATCACCCGCAATGAGCTCGGCGCTCGGGTCGGGGCGTTGGTGGAGACGGCCCGGGGGCGAGCAGGCGACACCCCCGGCGGTTGAAAAGGGCTCGCGCGTGGGGCTGCCCGTAAATCGTACGAATGGCGGAGCGGGAGGGATTCGAACCCTCGATACCGTTGCCAGTATAACACCTTAGCAGGGTGCCGCCTTCAACCGTGCTCGGCCACCACTCCGGTACCCCGGTTATTAGACGATGATCCGCGAGGAGACAAGACGTGGCGGGCATTAAGTGATCCTGGTATCGTGCTCCTCGCTCAGACCCCGGAGATCCCATGATCATCGTGCTCAAAGAAAAAGCCACCAAAGAAGAGGCCGACGAGATCCTCGCCCGGATCGAAGGCCTGGGCCTCAAGCCCCTCTACATGCCAGGCACAGAGCGCACGGTGCTCGGTGCCCTCGGTGATGAGCGGGTGATCGCCCAATTGCGCCTCGACAGCCACCCGCTGGTGGAGAGCGTCAAGCCGATCCTATCGCCCTACAAGCTCGTCAGCCGCTCGCTGCATCCGCACGATTCCGTGGTCAACATCGGCGACGTCCCGGTGGGCGGTCACGAGCTCGTGGTCATCGCCGGGCCCTGCGCAGTGGAGAGTCACGAGCAGCTCTCAGCCGCCGCCCGGGCGGTCAAGGCGGCCGGCGCCACCTGCCTGCGCGGCGGGGCCTACAAACCCCGAACCAGCCCCTATAGCTTTCAGGGTCTCGGCCTCGAGGGCCTCAAGATCCTCGAGGAGGTCTCCGCCGAGTCCGGTCTCCCGGCGATCACCGAGGTCATCGAGGTCGCCGACGTCGACGCGGTCGAGAAGCACTGCGCCGCCTTCCAGATCGGCGCGCGCAACATGCAGAATTTCCGTTTGCTCAAGGCGGTCGGCCGCAGCCGCAAGCCGGTCCTGCTCAAACGAGGCATGGCGTCGACCATGGAGGATTTGTTGCTGGCGGCCGAGTACATCATGTCCGAGGGGAACGAGAACGTGGTGTTGTGCGAGCGGGGCATTCGGAGCTTCGAGACCGCCACCCGCAACACCCTCGACTTGAGCGTGGTCCCCTACGTCAAGCAGCGCAGTCACCTGCCGATCATCGTCGATCCCTCCCACGGCACCGGCGTTCGTGAGCTGGTCCTGCCGATGGCCAAGGCGGCGGTGGCGTGCGGCGCCGACGGGTTGATCATCGAGATGCACCCCAATCCGAAGGAGGCGCTCTCGGATGGCAAGCAGTCCCTCGACCCGGCACAGTTCACGGATCTGATGACCGCCATCCGGCCCTTTGCCCACGCGGCGGGCCGAGAGCTCTGATGGATCCAACCTCGTTGCGTCCCGGTGACGTCCTGCCGTTGGCGCGGCGACTCGACCTCTGTCCCGAGGCCCTGCGACTCTTCGCGGAGCTCACCGACGGTGGCCGGCGGCCCGATACCCTGTTGCTCGAGTCCGCCGACGTCACCACCAAGCTGGGCAAGCAGAGCATTCTGCTGGTCGATTGTGCGCTGCGCGCCGAGTGCCGCGGGCAGACGGTCAGTTTTGTGCCGCTCTCCGATGTTGGCCGCGATCTGCTCCCCTGGCTCGAAGCGCGGCTCGCCAAGTGTGGCGAGACCGCCCGCGATGGCGATCGTCTTTGCGTCACCTATCCGGCACCCGCGCCGCTGCAGAGCGAGGAGGCGCGCCTTGCTGCCCCCTCGCCCATGGACGCCCTCCGACAGCTCGCCCTATCGTGGCGACTCGTCTCGCGTCCCGCGGCGACCCCCCTGTTGTGCGCCGGCGTGCTCTCCTATGATTTGGTTGACTGCTTCGAGCGACTCCCTGCGGCTGGCGCTGATCCGCTCGGTTACCCCGATTTCCAGTTCTGGCTGCCGCAGACCCTGGTGGTGATCAACCAGGTGAAACGGGAGGCCACGATCCTAGCGCTCGTCTATGGCGGCGAGCACGCCGTCGAGAGCCACAACGACGCCGGCGCGACCATCGCGCGCTTGACCGAGGCCTGCGAGCGAGCCGCGAGCCCGGCGCCTGCGGATCTCCCACCTCCAGCGAGCGCCGGCCACGCAGTGCCTGGGCAGGGGGCCGAGTCGAACAATATAACTGCCGGTGTCGGCGCTGACCTCTCCGACGACGTCTCCGTCGACGTCTCCGACGACGATTACGCCGCCATCGTCACCGACCTCAAGACGCGAATCGTCGCTGGTGATGTCTTTCAAATCGTGCCGTCGCGCACCTTCTCCGAGCCATGCTCGGACCCGTTCGCCGCCTACACCGAGCTGCGCGCCCTCAACCCGAGCCCCTATATGTACTACGTGGCGGCGCCCGATCAGGTGCTGTTCGGCGCCTCCCCGGAGACCTGCGTCAAGGTCTCGGGCACCCCGAGGCAGGTTGAGATCCGACCGATCGCCGGGACCCGCCCGCGCGGCAAGACGGCGGCGGGAGCGATCGACGAGGACCTCGACAGCCGACTAGAGGCCGAGCTGCGGCTCAACGAAAAAGAGGTAGCCGAGCACGTGATGTTGGTCGATCTCGCCCGCAACGACATCGCCCGGGTGGCGGTCCCGGGCAGCCGCCGGGTGGCGCGGCTGCTCGACGTCGATCGCTACTCAGAGGTGATGCACCTGATGACCGCGGTCACCGGTGAGCTACGCACGGAGTTAGACGCCATCCACGCCTACACCGCCTCGATGAACATGGGCACCCTGGTCGGCGCCCCCACGCTCGAGGCGGCCGAAATCCTGCGACGGGTCGAGCCCACCAAGCGCGGCCCGTACGGCGGCGCCGTCGGCTACATCACGGCGGACGGAGAGATGGACACGGCGATCATCATTCGCTCGGCGGTGGTCAGCGCTGGCGTTGCGCACGTTCGGGCCGGTGCCGGCGTCGTGTACGATTCTGAGCCACAGGCCGAAGCCCAGGAGACCCGCCACAAGGCCCGCGCCGTCTTGCGCGCCCTGGCGCGGGTGAAAAAGGGGGAGCCATGAGCGATCCCCTCAGCCTGTTGTTCATCGACAACTTTGACTCCTTCAGCTTCAACCTGGTCGATGAATTCGCCAAGCGGGGCTGCCGGGTCGAGGTTTGGCGCAACGACATTCCCGCGGCCCGCGCCCTGGAGATCGTCCGATCGTTGCCCGCGCCGCGCCTCATCGCGCTGTCCCCTGGGCCCGGTAGGCCGGCTGACGCCGGGTGCTGCGTGGAGCTGGTCCGACTCGCGAGCGGCGAGGTCCCGATACTCGGGGTTTGCCTCGGTCACCAGGCAATCGTGCACGCCCTCGGCGGCGAGGTGGGCGCGGCCCCTGAGATCATCCATGGGAAGGCCTCGCCCATCGAACATGACGGCGCTGGCCCCTTCGCTGGACTGGCCTCCCCGATGATGGTCGGGCGTTACCACTCGCTGGTGGCCACCACGGTGCCCGAGTCGCTCGCTGTCACCGCCCGCTTCGGCGACGTGGTGATGGCGGTCGAGCACCGGAAACAGCGGCTGCTCGGGTTGCAGTTTCATCCAGAATCCATCTTGACGACCCTCGGCGGTGTTCTCATTCAAAACATCATCGCCTGGGCCGCTGAGTCATGAGGCAAGACGCCGTGCAATCAGTTTTGAAACGAGCCCTCGATGGGCACCACCTGTCCCAGCCCGAGAGCTATGGGCTCTTTTCGGCGTTGGTGCGTGGGGAGCTCGACGCCATTGAGATCGCGGCGCTGCTCGCGGCGCTCAAGGTCATGGGAGAGCAGCCACCGGAGATCGCGGGCGCGGCCCAAGCGCTGCGAGACTCGGCGCTCCCCTTCCCACGACCGGACTTCGAGTATGCCGACACCTGCGGCACTGGTGGGGATGGCGCTAACACGGTCAACGTCTCCACCGCCGCCGCTATCGTCGCCGCCGAGGCCGGCGTGCCGGTGGCCAAGCACGGCAACCGCTCGGTCTCGTCACGCTGCGGCTCGGCCGACGTGCTCGAGGCGGTTGGCGTTCGCCTCGACGCATCGCCGGAGGTGTCACGCCGCTGTCTCGAGGAGGTCGGCCTCTGCTTCTTCTTCGCCCCGCAGTACCACCCCGGTATGCGCCACGCCATGCCGGTTCGGCGAAAGCTGGCCACGCGGACTATATTCAATATCATTGGTCCGCTCGCCAATCCGAGCCAGCCGGCCTGGCAGGTGGTCGGTGTGTACGAACCGAGATTGTGCCGGCCGCTGGCGGAGACCCTCAGCCTGCTCGGCTGCAGCGCTGCCTTGGTCGTGCACGGGTCCGGTCTCGACGAGGTCGCGCTACATGGGCCAACCTGCGCTGCGTTGTTGCGGGATGGCGAGGTTACCGAGCTCGAGCTGACCCCTGCGCAGGCCGGTGTAGGCGAGCATCCGATCTCGGCCCTAGCCGGCGGCGAGCCGCAGGAGAACGCCGCTTGGCTGCGGGAGCTTCTCGCCGGGCGTGGAAGCGAAGCGCACGCCAGCGCGGTCGCCATCAACGCCGGGGCCCTGTTGTGGATCAGCGGCAAGGCTCCCGATCTCCGTGCCGGCACCAGCTCAGCGCGTCAGGCCCTCGCCTCCGGGGGTGCGGCCGAGCGACTCGAAAAATGGGCGGAGCTCAGCCGTGGCGCTTGAGGCGATCCTGGCGCGCAAGGCGCCGGATGTGGCGGCGCGTCGAGCCGAGCGGCCGCTGGCCTCGTTCAGCGGAGACCTCAGGCCCTCCGACCGCAGCTTGGCCGCGGCGCTGCGGGCGTCTCACACCGGCTTCATCTTCGAGTGCAAAAAGGCCTCGCCGTCGGCCGGCACGATCTGCGCCGATTTCCAGCCGGCGGAGCTGGCGCGGGCATACGCTGGCGTCGCCGACGCCATCTCGGTGATCACCGACGAGCCGTTTTTCGAGGGTCGTCTCGAGTACCTGACCCTGGTCCGTGAGGCTGTCGAGCTGCCGGTCCTGTGCAAAGACTTCGTCGTGGACCCGTACCAACTGTACGAGGCGCGCAGCTTTGGCGCCGATGCGATCTTGCTGATGCTCTGTGTCCTCGATGACCGGACCTGCGCCGAGTGCCTGCGGGTGGCCGAGTCACTGGCGATGGATTGCCTAGTCGAGGTCCACGACCGCAGTGAGCTCGAGCGGGCCGTCCGTCTCGGGGTCGAGATCATCGGTATCAACAATCGCAACCTCGCGACCCTCGAGGTCGACCTCGCCACCACTGCTGAGCTCGCACCGTTGGTGCCGGCCGAGCACGTCGTCGTCTGCGAGTCCGGGATCTCGAGCCACACCGAGATCAGGCGGCTGCGCGAGCGGGTCGACGCCTTCCTGATCGGCACGGCGATCGCCGGCGCCACCTCCCCGGCGGGCGTCGCCCGTGAGCTCGCCTACGGCCGGGTAAAGGTGTGCGGCCTGACCCGCCCTGAGGATGCGCGCGCCGCCTGGCACGTCGGCGCGAGGTGGGGCGGCGTGATCTTTGCGGCCGAGTCGCCGCGGCTGGTCGATGTCGAGCGCGCCAGGGCGGTCTGCGCGGCGGCACCCCTGAGCTTCGCCGGTGTGTTCGTCAATCAACCGCCCACCGAGATCGCCTCGATCGCCGAGACCCTCGGCCTGGCTGCGGTGCAGCTGCACGGCGAAGAGGATGTGGAGTACGTCGAGACGGTACGCCAGGCGCTGCCTCCCGGTTGCGAGATCTGGAAGGCCTGTCGCGTGCGCGACTCCATCCCCACGACCGCGTCGACCGGCGCCGACCGGCTGGTGCTCGATGCCTTCACCCCGGGCAAACGCGGCGGCACCGGTACCACCTTTGATTGGTCGCTGCTCGCCGCCCATCCAGAGCGCCATACGATGCTGCTCGGCGGCGGCCTCAACCCACAGAACGCGGCGCAGGCCGACGGCACCGGCGCTTGGGCTCTCGATGTTAGCTCCGGTGTCGAGAGTGAGCCCGGTCACAAGAGCGGCGCGGCGCTCGCGGCGTTTTTTG
>JAUUZB010000628.1 GCA_030590185.1 Deltaproteobacteria bacterium | reverse complement strand
GGTGCTCGCCACCCGGATCCTCGGCGAGCTGATGTTTGGCGAGGTTCCTCTGGTTGAGATGCCGCGCGCCGGTGGCCTGAGCAACTTCAACGTCACCGGCGGGCCTATGTCGGTGCGCGGCGTGGTGGCGCAACGACTGCTGGGTCGGATCAAGTTGCTCGCCAACCTGGAGTTGCGCAGCAAGCTGTTGTCGTTCTCCATCGTTGACCAACGGCTCAACCTGGGAACGGTGTTGTTCGTCGATGCCTGTCGGGTGTGGGTCGACACCAGCCCCCGTCCCGACCTGGACGGTACCGGGGTTGGTGCGGCGGTGGGCCTCGGCGGCGGACTACGCCTTCAGTGGGGCGAGGCCTTCATGCTGCGGGCCGACCTCGCCTACTCCCCCACCGATGAGACGCCCGGCTTCTACCTGAACGTCTACCACATCTTCTGAATGGGCTAGCGACCGCAGGCCCGTCGGGCGCCTGGCGCGGGCTGTCCGCGGGTGCTATTCGATGGAGAGTAGGGGCGGTTGACGGAACGGTGATTTCCCACGGACCGATGGTATGGGCCCGTCGGCTCATCGAGATTCTCATTCCGGAGTCGGCCTTCGCCGATTCGGCCGATGAGCTGCGCCGGGCGCGTTTGGCCGCGGTGTTTATCCTCTTCTTTTCCAGCATGGCGCTGCCGTTGACTGGGGTTCAGGTTGTCTTCGGGGCTTCCGTGATCGCCAGGGTGGAATTCCTGGCGGCGGTCCTGGCGCTCTTGCTCCTGCCCCTGTTGCGTTGGACGCGCTCCGTCTGGCTGGCGGCCAACGGCCTGACCACCATCCTGGCAGCCGCGATCACCATCGTGACCATGTTCCGCGGCGGATTCGGTAAGACGGTGGTGATGGCCTTCGCCCTGGTGCCGATGACCGCCCTGGCGATCGGCGGTCGAGTCACCGGCATCTTTTGGCTGGTGGTCACCATCTTCTTGCTCACCGGCATCGCGATCATTCAGCGCTACTTCGGTCCGCTCCCGGAAGCGCCACTGGTCGATCCTCTCGCCACCAACTATCCGGGGCACGTGGCCTTTGTGCTCGGGACCTACTTCATCATGTCGGTGTACGTTTATTTGCGCCAGCGTGCCCGGGAGGATCAACGCGTCGTGGCCGAGCGCCTCGCGACCGAGGAGCGGCGCCGGCTAGCGACCGAGACCGAGGTGAGGCTGCTGCGCTCGAGTCGCATGGCCGAGCTCGGCACCCTCGCCGCCGGTGTAGCCCACGAGATCAACAACCCCTTGACCTACATTCTCTCCAACGTCGAGTACCTGCGCGAGAACGGCGATCAGGTCTCGGTTGCGGAGCGCGACGAGATCCTCGCCGAGGCGGAGGACGGCGCCCGGCGCATCGCGCGCATCGTCCGCGACATTGGCACCTTCTCTCGTATCGAGCCGGACACGGGGGCGCGCCCAATCGATCTCCACAACGTCCTCGAATCGAGCGTCAACCTGCTGTGGAATCAGATCCGGCACCGCGCTCGCCTGCGCCAGGATTACGGCGAGATACCGCAGGTGATGGGCAACGCGACGCGGCTCGCCCAGGTGTTCGTCAACGTGCTGTCGAACGCGGTGCAGGCCATCCCGGCGGACCGGGGGGAGCTCGGGGAGATTCGGATCACCACCGGCACCAATGAGTCCGGGAACGTCGTGGTGACGATCGCGGATGACGGCATCGGCATGACCGCGGACGCCAAAGACCGTGTGTTCGAGCCCTTCTACACCACCAAACCGATCGGTGTCGGCACCGGCCTCGGCCTCTCGATTTGCTACGGCATCGTGACCAAGCTCGGCGGCAGTATTGGGATCGAGAGTGGGCCGGACCTCGGCACGACCGTGACCATCGAGCTAGAGCCCGAGGCGGGGGGCGTCGCCGCGGACGGCCGCGCTTCCACGGTGCAGGAGGTAACGGGGCAGCCCGTGCCGCCCTCCCGGATCCTAGTGGTGGACGACGACCCCAGCGTGGTTGGCATCGTGCGGCGGCTGCTCAAGCGTCACGAGGTGGTGACCGCGACCGGCGCTCAGCAGGCGCTCGACCTGCTCGCTCAGGACGGGAGCTTCGACGTCATCCTGTGCGACGTGATGATGCCGGACATCACCGGCCTCGATCTCTTCGCCCGCCTCGAGCAGAACAGCCCGGCGCTGTTGCGAAAGCTGGTGTTCATGACCGGCGGCGCATTCACCCAGGAGGCGCAGGAGTTCATCGACCGAATCGATCAGCCGTGCCTCGAGAAGCCGTTCTCCCACGGGGAGCTCGACCAGGCGATCGATCAGGTGGTGCGCGGCCGCGGCCACAACCCAAAGATGGGCTAGACGCGAACTGCCCACTCGTGCCAGGGAAGGCGGCGAGCCCGATTCGAGATGACCCAGCAACGTTCCAAGAAGAAGACCGTCAAGCGCGGGGCGGCCAAGAAGACAACCGCCAAGAAGAAGACGCCGGCCAAGAAGACAACCGTCAAGAAGACGCCGGCCAAGAAGACAGCCGTCAAGAAGACAGCCGTCAAGAAGAAGCCGGCCAAGAAGACGCCGGCCAAGAAGACAACCGCCAAGAAGACAACCGCCAAGAAGACAGCCGCCAAGAAGACAACCGCCAGGAAGACAACCGCCAGGAAGACAACCGCCAAGAAGACAACCGCCAAGAAGACAACCGCCAAGAAGGCAACCGCCAAGAAGACAACCGCCAAGACCCCCTCCCCCCGCCAACCAACCCGTCCGGCGATCATCTGGGACTACTCCGACGTGCCGCGCCGCGAGTGGGGCTGGCGCCTCGGGAAATACGACCATCGCTCCGTGGTCTCGGAGCCCGCCGGGCTGCGCTACTGGGTTGACGACTTTTGGGACACCCACGGCGGGGGATTCCAGAGTTACGACGAGTTTCTCGCCAGGGGCCCGACCAACCAGATGCCCCCTGCGATACGGGACGAGGTCCGTGACCACATCGGTGAGCACCGCGCGCCCGGCGGCGCCCATCTCACCCTCGAGATCGCGACCAAGAGCCCGCGTCACCGCCTTTGGCGCGCCTTCCTGAGCTGTGACGAGGGCACCATCTGCACCATCGCTGCGCCGCGCGCCGTGCGTCGGAACCCACTCGAGGCGTTTGCTGGGGTCCTCCCCAAGGGCCCGCACCTCATCGGCTGGGCGTTGGTTTTTGAGCCCGTGCCGTCCACCGACAAGCGCCGTTGGATCGCCTACGGCAAGTGCCAGATTTCGCTGCGTCACGGGATGCATCAGCTGCGCCTGGAGGTGCACGCGGCCAAGGATGGCGAGGTGCTGGTCAAACCCTATCTCGGTAGTCGCAAGCTCAAGGCCTTTGAGATCGAACAGCGGGCGTACTCCTCGGAGGGTTGAGGCCGAGGCTGCCGATGGGGGTGCGGCGTACCAGTAAGGTCTTGATGGTCAACGAGTCGAGGTTCGCCTGCCTCTACTTCGCCAAGGCTCTGGCCCACGAAGAGGAGATCCTCTTCCGCTACGCAACCACGGTCGCGGATGGATTTCGGTTGGCGGACGAGCTGCTGCCGGCGGTGGTCCTAACCTCCCTGACCACCGCGACCCCGGATTTCCTGGCGTTGCTCGCCGCCCTGCGCGGCAACCCCTCGACCGCAGACCTCCCCATCATCGTGCTCTGCGCGGTCGAGGACCCGGCCTTCGTGGCGCAGGTTTCGAGCCTGGCGGACGTCGAGCTTGTCGATCGCCGCATTGCCGCAGATGAGCTCGCGGCTCGCATTCGGTCCCGGGCCCGGGAGTACGTCGACATCCTCGGCCGCGAGCCCGTCTCCGATCGGATCGGCGTGAGCGATCCGGATCCTGCCCGGGTCCTCATGATTGATGACTCACGGACGGTCAGCCGTTCGGTGGAGAAACGGCTGCGAAACCTCCACGGCCCAGGCGAGGTGGTCTTCGCTTCCTGCCACGAGCCGCGTGCGGCGCTCGATGTGGCCAAGCAGTTCGGCCCGACGGTGATTCTGTTGGACCTCGAAATGCCAGAGGTGACCGGCTTCGACCTGTTGCCACAGCTCAAACGTGATCCGCTCACCCGCGATGTACCGGTGATCGTGCTCTCGGGGCTGACCGACCCGGCGGTCAAGGCGGAGG
>JAUUZB010000919.1 GCA_030590185.1 Deltaproteobacteria bacterium | reverse complement strand
CGTTGGCGCACGAAATCGATCAAAATAATCGAATTATTGACCACGGTGCCGGTCAGCAAGATCAAGCTGACCATCACCGGCATCGAGACCGCCTGCCCGGCGACCCAAAGCGCCGCCGAGACCCCAGACAGGCTCAGGGGGACCGCCATCATGACGGTGACCGGATGCAAGAAGGAACGGAACTGGGCCACCAGCAGCAGGTAAATGGCCAGCACCGCGATCGCCAGGGCCCCGCCGAGCTCGGCCGCGGCGGTTTCCATGTCGCGCGCCTCGCCGGTGAGCTCGACGGTGTATCCCCGGGGGACGACAACCCCTTCCAGGGCGCGCTCGGTGTCCGCGACGACGAAACTCAGGGCCCGCCCCTGGACGAAGGCCGAGACCTCGAGGGTGGGTCGCAGATCCTCTCGCGTGACCAACCCGGGTCCCACCGCCTCAGAGAGGGAGACCACCGACCCGAGGGGAACGATCTCCGCGGTGCCGGGTACCTGCACCGGGTAACGCAACACATCGTCAATCGACGGCTCCGCCGGCCGCTCGTACCTCACCAGCACCGGCAGGGGCGAGCCCTCCAGGCCGTAGAGCTCGCCGGCCGGGACGCCGTTGGTTCCCGCCCGCAAGACCATCGCGACATCCGCCGCCGATAAACCGATCTGCCCGGCGCGCAGGGCGTCCACGGTGACCCGGGTGCGGCGTTGGTCCAACCGCCAACTGCGCATCGGCGCCACCACGGATTCTACACCGGCGAGCCGCTTCTCGATCTGGGCGCCGAGTCGATCGAGCACCAATGGATCGGGGCCGGAGATGCGGACCAGAATCGGAGCGGAGGTCGTGGACTTGGCCGTGCTGCCGAGCTCACGCACCGTGCTGGAGACGAGGTTCGGTACCCGAGCGACCTTCTCGCGCACCCGCACCTCGATCGACCAGATTGACTCATCGCGCTCTGTACGCGGGGTCAGGGTCGCGGTGATGAACCCCTGGGTCGGGCCCTGAACGCCGGAGCCAGACATGGTGCGCATGCCGGCCTCGAAGCCGATCTGAGATTGCACCTTCACCAACTCGGGCTCGGCGAGCAGGATGGCCTCGATTTGTCGCACGGCGCGCGCTGTCTCCTCGAGGGAGCTGCCGGGGGGGGTCTCCAGGGAAACGAAGAAGCTGCCGCCGTCCATCTTGGGCAAAACCTCAGTGCCGCGCAGCCGCAGGCCGAGCACACCGGCGGCGAAGATGACCAGGGCAATCACCACCGTCAGCAGGCGCCAGCGCAAGCCGGCGCGCAAGAGCGCGAGGTAAACCTCGCGGAGTCGATCCATGAGCCAACCGAAGGGGCGCACCAGGCGCTCGCCGATCCGATCGAGACGGCCCCGGCCGCCGGTGTAGAGGGTCAACACCGGCACCACGGTCAGCGCCACGACGATGGAGCTAGTGAAGGCGAGCAGCAGGGTCGCGGCTAGCGGCCCGAAGGTCTTGCCCACGAAGTCGCCGGTGAAGATCAACGGGACCAACACGACCACGGTGGTGGCGGCGCCGGCGAGCACGGCGGGACGGATCTCATCGGTGCCCTGCACCGCCGCCTCGAACGGTTCGAGGCCCTCTTCCTCGGTGAGCCGGCTGACGTTCTCCAGCACCACGACCGAGGCGTCCACCACCATGCCCACGGCGAGGATGATCGCCGACAGGGTGACCATGTTCAGCTCGATGCCGAGGAGCTTCATCATGGCGAAGGTGAGCGCGTAGGAGAGGGGCATCGAGACCGCGGCCACCAGGGAGTGACGAATGCGGCCCAAGAAGAGAAAGATGATGATCGAGGCGAGCAACAGGGCCTGCCAGACGTTGGCGAGCAGGTTGTTGACCACGGTCTCGGTGAAGCTGGCGCTCTCTTCTCCGATGACGAAGCTCAGCTCCGGATAGTCGGCTTCGAGCTCGGTGACCGCTGCCTCCACGCGCCTGACGACCTCAACGGTGTTCGCCTCGGTGGCCTTGAGCACCTGCATGGCGATGGCGCGCTCGCCATCGATGGCAAAGCGGGACTCGTCGTCGAGGTTACCTGGGTGGATGGTTGCCAGGTCACGCAGCTCGAGCCGCGAGCCATCGGGCATCGGCAGCGGGATGCGGCCGAGCGCTTCGCTGTCGGCGGCCCGCATCTCGACCCGGAACAGGGTCTCGGTGGTCTCGGTGCGCAGCAGGCCGCCTGGCAACGCCGTGTTCTGGCGAAACAGCTCGCCGGCCACCCGGGCCAGGGGCACCCGAAGCGCTTCGGCGGCGGCGCGGTCCACCTCCACCAGAATGGCGGGAACGCTGCCCCCGAACACGTCCACCGCCGCGACGCCAGGCACCCGCTGTATCCGCGGTGCAATGGCGTCCTCGGCCAGCGCGCGGGCCGCCGCCAGATCATCGGCGCGCACCCCGACCGAGATCACCGGGCGGTCGCTGGTGGAGAACTTGAGGATCTGCGGCTCTCGGATCCCGGCGGGCAATTGGTCCCGGATGCGCGCCACCGCGTTCTGCACGTCCATGGCGGCGACGCCGGTGCTGAGCTCGTATTGGAATTCGAGGGAGATCACCGAGAGGTTGTCCTGGGACGTGGCGCGGACGCGCACGATCCCCTCGAGCCCGGCGAACTCCTCCTCGAGGGGCCGGCTCAGGCCGTCGGCGACATCGGTGGCCGATGCCCCCGGGTACACACTGATCACGTTGACCAGCGGCGGCGAGGTGTCCGGGAAGAGCTGCATCGGTAGGCTGAGATAGGCGATCGCCCCAAACAGCGTGGCGCCGATGACCCCGGCCCAGACCGCGTGGCGGTTGCCGAGGATGATGCGCGTCATGCTCATCTCGACCCCACCACCACCTGCTCGACCGGGTAGACCCGCATGCCATCGCTGAAGGCACCGAGACGCCCCACGGCCACCCGGCTACCCGAGGGTGGCGCTGGTGTCACCGACACCCAACCGCGCTGGCGGATCCCGACCGTCACGGGGGTGTGACGGAGCTCCTCCTCGACCACCAAAAAGATCGATTGTTCCCCGCCACTGACAACGAGGGCGTCGACCGGCACCGCCGTGGCCCCGGCCTCTTCGGCGAGGATGAAGCCGACGTCCACCGACATACCCACGGTCCAACCGTCCAGCGGACCGCTGAGGCTGATGCGAACCTCCGAGGTTCGGGCCGGGCCGGCGGCCATGGGCGCCACTTCGGT
>JAUUZB010001155.1 GCA_030590185.1 Deltaproteobacteria bacterium | reverse complement strand
GTGCAGGTCGACTCCGCCAATCTGGTCGCCTACTTCAACATGTCGCGGGTCTACTTCGCCATCGGCGAGCACCAGAAGGGGAACGTCGCCTACCGCAAGGCGAGCGCCATCGACTTCGAGCAAGCCGAGATGTTCGCCAAGCAGGCGAAGACCGCTGGACGTGGATTCGTCGTGCCGGCAGAGGTCTCCCGGCGCCTTCTTTCCCTGCCGGTCAAACCGATCGCCTCCCACGCCATAGCGGTCGAGGAGGCGTGGGGTTGGATGGCGGGGCAACACACCTCACGCATGGTCTTCGCCTTTGGCGCGATCATCGGCCTCATCCTGTTGGCGGCGATGGCCTTCCTACACAAACCGCTCAAGCTCGCCCTGTCCTGCCCACGCTGTGGTGTGGCGGCCTGCCGGCGTTGCAACCCGGAGCTGCCGGACCTGACCCAGTGCGGTCAGTGCTACCACGCCTTCGTGCTCAAGGACGGGGTGGAGGACCAGTTGCGGATCGAAAAAGAGATCGCCTCCCATCGCTACCGGGCGAGCACCGCCCGAATGGCGCGGCTGTTCTCGGTGGGCATGGCCGGCGCCGGGCACGTGATCCGCGGTGCCGCCTTGCGCGGCATCCTGTTGATGATCCTCTTCTCGACCAGCATGACCGGCCTGCTCGCCACGGTGGGCATGCTCCCCTTGCCGGATACCGCCTCGGACAACGCCCTCGACACGATCACCATCGTGATGGCCGCGGGGGTTGCGCTGGTAACCTATATCGTCTCCCTGTGGGACTCGGCGCGGGCGAGCTAGATGGCGCTGCGCGGCACCCTCAAGGATTTCGGCATCGCCGACATCTTTCAGTTGATCGGCCACCAGAGCAAAACCGGGCGGCTGGTGGTGCGCAACCGTGACGAGCACGCCGACATTCTCTTCTTCGAGGGCAACGTGGTGCGCGCCACGCCCGGCAGCCGGGAGAAGAAGGACCTGCTCGGCAATCTTCTGGTGCGCGCCGAGGTGATCACCGAGGCGGAGCTGCAGAACGCCCTCGAGACGCAGCAGAACACTCTCAAGCGCCTCGGCGATCTGCTCATCGAGACCACCTCGGTCGATCGCGAGGCCCTGCAAACCTTCGCCAAGCTGCAGACCACCGAGACCCTCTACCGCCTGTTCCTGTGGAACGCCGGTTCCTACGAGTTCGAGAGCGCCGACGTCCCGCCCCCGGAGGAGGGGGAGCTGATCCGCTCGGAGAGCGTCCTGATGGAGAGCTTCCGTCAGGTCGATGAGTGGCCGGCCATTCGCAAGAAGATCTCCGGCTACGGCATGACCTTCGCCAAGCTCGAGGATCTCGACGAGCTGGTCGCCCAGGAGGCAGCCCAGAGCGGCGGCGATGACGACGACATGTTCGGCGACCTCGATGACGCCTTCGGCGAGTTCGACGGCGGCGGCGGTAGCTCCAGCGGTCGGCTGCGCAACATCGGGGACAACGAGCGCCTGACTTTCGCCCTGATCACGCCCGAGCGGGACGTCCAGAAGATCATCGATCTGTCGCGGCTCGGCGAGTTCGAGACCTGCAAGGCGTTGTGCAACCTCATCGACGGTCAGATCATCGAGGCCCTCCAAGAGGCGGAGAAGAAGGCGCCGAGCGCCGACGCCACGGTGGGCGGGATCACCATCAGCAGCTCAACGTCGGTGCGCGTGGCGATCCGCGCGGCGGTGGTGATCGCGGCCTTTGTGGGAGCCTTCTTGGTCGCCAGCTACCTCGGCCTCGAGGCTTCCTCGGTGGTCTCAGGCATGCGCCAGGGGTACATGGACACAGCGGTGCAGGAGACCCTCAGCCGCGCCCACCTCCAACGCCTGGATGAAGCGCTGGCGGTCTTCCGGGCCCAGAACGGTACGTTCCCCGCCGGGCTCACCGATCTGGTAGAGGAGGGGCTGATCGAAACGGACGACCTGAGCTTCCCGTGGCACCAGGAGTATTACTACGCCCAACGCGGGGACGGGTTCGTTCTGTTGCGACCCCTCTACTGACCGGGGCCGGCCTCGACGTCGTCGGCCGGCGGCTCGATTTTGGGTGCGTCCTTGAGCACCCCAAAGCGCCGCACCTTGATCTCGCCGCTCACCAGGCTCTTGCCGTGCACCCAGACCTTGGCGCCGATCTGCGCCATCAACCGTTGCTTAGCGCGCGCCGGGAGGCTCAGGGGGACCGGCTTGCCCTTGCCGTCGTTGAGGCCGAGGCCAGTCTCGGTGGCGACCAGGGTGCCGACCATGGGCACGACCCCGCCGCCGATGTCGACGATGCGGTAG
Organism: Deltaproteobacteria bacterium; assembly: GCA_030590185.1. The sequence continues at coordinate 296 of JAUUZB010001155.1, read as the reverse complement.
CGCGTGACCGCGAGTCCGTCATCCCGTAGCTGGCCGATCACCTCTACCTTGATCGACCCGAGGCGACCAAGCTCACCGAGCAGCTCACCGCGGAGTTGGATCGGCTTCTCATTTACGACCACCGACACCACCCGCTTGACGGAGGTGCCGGTGATCCGGATCTTGCCGACCAGGCTGTCCGGGGCGCCAAGGCTGAGCGCGGCGCATAGGGCGATGGCGGCGACCACGACTACTCTTGCACCTTCTGGACAGCGAGGCGCAGGTCGAGGTTGGCGTCGCTGGTGGCGTGAATCGTG
>JAUUZB010000756.1 GCA_030590185.1 Deltaproteobacteria bacterium | reverse complement strand
GTTTGGGAGGTGGTAAAGGAGAAGAATCACTTCCTATACGCACAATCCTTAAAAGCGACGATGAACCTGTTTGGAAGAAAACTGTATATATTGATAAATTAAGACGAAGCTCGAGCCCCAGAGCTTGGACTCTGGCGCCGGCATCTCTCCATCGGCCGGTTCGTAGATCCAACGGGCCGCCTCCTCCATGCAGGGCTCGTAGACGTTCTGCAGCAGCTCGGGGAAGGCCAGCACTAGCTCCCGGCCCATGCCGTGGTACGACCCGGCCGGGCCAGTGAAGACTAGGGCGACCTCGCCGGTGATCGACTGCGGTTGGAAGTAGATGCCCTGGTCGCGATCGCAGATCGAGCCATCGGCGTCGGCGAGCAACGCCCGGGCCTGCTCGCGCTTGGTCGCGAGGGTCTCCGCGGTGGTGGCGATCACGAGCCGGGCTGGGCCGCCGTCGCCTCGTTGGTCCGTTTCAACGTGGCCCGCGACCTCCGCGGCATCCGCCCCGGAGTAGATGAACAAGGACGGCGCCAACCCGACCACCAGGCTCTCGGCCCGGGCATCGGCATAGAGGTCGACCCGTCGGCTCTGACCGCCGAGGGCCTCGATGGTGACCGTGGCCGCGACCCGATCGACTGCCGCCTTGGGCTCACTCTCCGGCAACCAAGGCGTGGCGCGGAATCCGCGACCCCGTGGCGAGGCGCGATGCCGACAGGCGAGGGCTGCGGCCGCGACGTGCACGAGCCCGGAGGCGGTGTGCGAGTGGCCGAACAGGGAATTCAGGCTGCGTACCGATTCGCCGAGGCCGAGCTCGAGGTGCGCCCCGGGGGTCGGGGTGGCGTCGAGGGTCGGAGCATCGAGGGTGGCGTAGATGGTGTCGCCGCTCTGCCGCGCGTCCGTCTCCCGCTTGAGCACCAGGATCAACGCAGCGTCGCCCGGGATGTGCCTATCCTCGGGCAGCACCGCGGCGGCGGCCGTGCGCTGGACCATCTCGTAGGAGAGGTCCACGGCGCCCACCACCATGGCGTCCATCTCGCCGGCCTGCAGAGCGCGCACCGCCAACTCGAGGCAGACGACGCCGGAGAGCTCTTCGGAGGAGACCGTAAAGCCAAACCCGGCCAGGTCGAACTGGCTATTGAGCCGGTTGGCCGGGATGTTGGGCATGGCGCCGATGGCGCCGGCGGCGCCCCGTTGCCAGCTGACCGAGTCGCGCGCTTCGTCCGCCCACCCGGGCGGCGGTGCATCGAGCCCCATGGCCCGCGCCCATTTTTGCGAGCCGTTCTCCATGCGGCAGCGGGCGCCGTAGGCGCCGACCTCGGCGTCGGTCTGCATGCCGATGAGAACACCGGTGCGCTCAGCGGGAAGCTCGCCGATGCGATCCATCCCCTGCCACATGGTTTTGAGGATGAAGGTTTGCTGCCCGAGGGCTGCGGCCAGGTCGGAGGGTGGGAAACGCAGCCCCAGCAGCGGTAGCTCCACGCCTTCGGCACGGGCCCCCACCTGACCGTCCTCTTGTTCGCGTACGCGGCTGCGACCGTTGAATAGATCGTTTTGGAAATCACCGATGCCTTTGCCGTCGCCAACCAACGCCTCGATGGCGACGATCGCCACGCGCTCCCGTGCGGCGCGCTTCGGCGCCGCAGATTTCTGCACTGGCGTCTCAGACCGATACTCCTCGACGATGAGGTGCGCGTTGTTGCCGCCGAAGCCAAAGTTCGAGATGGCGGCGCGGCGCGGGCCGTCGACCTCCCAGGGCTCCGACTCCTGGAGCACCCGTAGCGTGCCGTTGTTGCCGATCGCGTCGAGGGGATCCTCGGCGTGCAGGGTCTTGGGGCGGATGCCGTCCCGCATGGCACCGATGATTTTTTGCAGGCCGGCAACCCCGGAGGCGGTGATCAGGTGTCCGAGGTTCGACTTGATGGTGCCGATGGGCAGCTCTTTGACACCCGCGAAGACCTCGAGCATCGTCTCGATCTCGACGATGTCCCCCACCGGCGTGCCGGTGGCGTGGCATTCGACGAGGGAGATGTCCGCGGGCGTGAGGCCGGCGAGCTCGTAGGCCTGTCGAAGGGCGCGCACCTGACCGTGTTGGTAGGGCACCAACATGCCGCGTCCGCGCCCATCGTTCGAAAGCCCGACCACCCGGATCACGCCGTGGATGGTGTCGCCAGCCGCGACTGCGTCGTCGAGGCGCTTGAGCACCACCATGGCGGCGCCCTCGGCCGGGACCAGCCCGTCGCCGTCGCGGTGGAATGGCCGGCTCTGCCCGATGCGACTCATGGCCTGCAAGGCGCAGAAGCCGACGTGGATGAACAGATCATCGGCGCGGTTCACGCCGCCAGCGAGCATGACGTCGGCGCGGCGATCCTGGAGCCGGTCACAGGCGATCTTGATGGCGTACAGGGAGGAGGCGCAGGCCGCGTCGAGACAGAAAGCGCCGGCGTTGAGACCGAGGGCCTGGGCCAGAAAGTGCGCCGGCATGCCGGAGTTGAAGCGATTGATCGGCGTGGGCAGCGGCACCCCCGCGACCTGCCGCGAGCGGCCGCCGATGAAGTCCTCACCCTGGGAGTCGAGCCACAACGCCTCGGCATAGGAAGAGAGGGCGGTGGAGGGGTAGGAGAGGTTCCCAACGATGGCACCGATTCGCCCGGCGTTGACCCGGGGTCCGTCGAATGGCACCCGAGCATCACGCAAGGCCTCGCGGCCGCAATGCATCACCCACTGGTAGAGCGGGTCGAGCTCGCCGATGGTCTCAGCGGACAGGGCGAAGCCCTCAGCATCAAAGACCGAGTCGAAGCCATGGACGTAGCCGCCTCGGTCCGTCCAGGTGCGGTCCTCCGCATCCTTGACGTCGCGGGTCATCACCGACTCCGGGTCGACCCGCCAGTAACCGGCCGGCGTCGAGGTGATCAGATCCTCACCGTCCCGGATCTTCTCCCACAACTCGCCCGGGCTCAGGGCGCCCGGCAGAACGCATGACTGACCAACGATGGCAATGGGCTCGAATGTCATGACCTCACCCGATCACGGGGTCGCGGCAGACGCTGCGCACCGCACGGCGTCTTGGCGACCTTGGCGTCTTGGTGGTTAGGACGGCATGGTGTGCATCTCGACCCCGCGTAGCTCCGCGGCGAGACGTCCGTCGTCGGTGGCAAAGGCCAGGTCCAGCTTGGTCCGGTTGCTGGTGATCTCCCGGCCGGTGAGCACGCATTGCACCGGGCCTTGGAACACGCCGTCGGTATAGGTGATGAACTCATCTACCCCGGTCGGTAGGGAGACCTTGCCGGTCACGAAGGCGCCCCAGAGCTGCGCCAATTGCAGGCCGCCGTCGAGGGCGGCGGCGTCGGTGTGCCAGTCGCTGCCCGGCCAACCCATCTCGGCCACGCCGGCCAGGATACCGACCCCCCCTTCCTTGGACACGCCCTCCAGGGAGCGGATCGCCTGGAACTCGTTGCGTTGGAAGAGCTTGTCCGCGTAGGCCTCCTGGGAGGACCAGGGCCACGGCTCCAGCTCTGCCTCGAGTTGCTTGAACGGCTTGAGGTCGAGCTGGCCGTTCGGCTTGTCCAACTCCACCAGGGCTCGGTAGTGCAACACGTCGCCCGCGCCGGTCAGCTCCATCTCGAGGGCGGTCGGCATGGCGCCGTTGCTCACTCGCTTGATGCCG
>JAUUZB010000151.1 GCA_030590185.1 Deltaproteobacteria bacterium | reverse complement strand
GCGCCGGTCAGCGAGCCGGAGCCACCAGCCGAGCCGGCACCTCCAGGGCCGGGGGCTGCACCAGGGGCCGCTCCCGAGTCCGAGGTTGCGGCCGCCGCTGAGCCTGCGCCCGCCGCCGAGCCTGCGCCCGCCGCTGAGCCTGCGCCCGCCGCTGAGCCCACGCCCGCCGCTGAGCCTGCATCCGCGCCACCGCCTGCACCGGCGCTCGCCACCGAACCTGCGCCCGAGGTGCTGTCTGGGTCTGGGTCTGGGTCTGGGTCTGCACCCGCGCCAGCGTCGACCCCCGCGCCCCTGATTGGAACGCCACCCGGGCCTTCCGATCCCGGCGACGATGACGCCTTTGGCGACACCTACAAGATCAAGGTTGCGCTGATGGACCTCAAGGCAATCGACGTATCCCCCGAGATGGTCTCCTCCCTGTCGACCACCATCGCCGAGACCCTCGACGAGCTCGGTCCCTTCCGGGCGGTCGCGGCCCAGGAGGTCCGCCAGCTCCTCACCCACCGCGCCACCGCCCAGGCGCTCGGCTGCGATGACCCGAGCTGCCTCTCGGAGCTCGGTGATGTCCTCGGCGCTGATTTTCTGGTCACCGGCAGCCTGTCGCGGCTCGAGGGGACCATGGTGATCCAGCTCGCGCTTATGAACAGTCGCTCCGCCAAGGTAGAAAACCGCGTCTCCCGTGACGAAACCGGCAGCGGCGCCGCCCTATTCGACGCCGTGCGCGCCACCGCCAAGCTCCTGGTGCGACCGGTGCTCGGCCAACATTCGGGCCGCCTGTCCCTAGCTGTCACCGAGGAGGGCGCCACGGTCGCGGTGTAAGGCTCGATCGTCGGTGTCTCTCCGATCACCGAGCCGCTCACCCTCGCTGGCGGCACCCATCAGATCGACATCGAGAAGCAGGGCTTCGTTCGCTTTCGCCAGGACATCATGATCACCGAAGATCGCCAGACCCAACTCGACGCGGCGTTGAAGCCATCGGCCGAGTTCGTCCGGGAATACGACAGCCAGGCCATGAAGTACCGCGTCACCGCGTGGGTGACCTTGGGCGCTGCCGCCGCGCTCATCGGCACAGGCATCGGCTTGACCGTCGCCGGCCGAGGGCAGGCTGCGACGCTCAACGATCAGGTTGACGCGTACAACGCCGCGACGATTCGCACCACGGCGGAGTTCGATCTGATCAAACAACGGGAGAACGATCTGGTGGTGCTCGATTCCTTGAGCATCACCACCTTTTTGCTCGGTGCGGCCGCGGCGACCGCTGGCGGGCTGCTCTGGTTCATGGGACCGGAGCCGGGCAGGTACGACACCTTTTTGGGCGTGGGGGAAGCGCAGGCGGTCGACGTCAGCGTAATTCTGGGACCGGGCGGTATCCTTGGGCGTGTTCGTTTTTGAACACGGGAGGTATGAGATGATACGAATCACGACGATTACACTGACCGGGCTCATCGTCATCGGGGCGTTCGGATGCGAGCGGCCCTTCCTCGAGTCGACGACGGTGCCGGAGCCCCCCAACGACTCGTCCGGCTGCGCGCCGGACGCCGGGGTGGATGAGCTCGCCAGCGTGGCCACGGTGGACGGGGTCGAGCTGAGCTGGAGCTCCGCGGCGACCAACGCCGACGGTTTTGTCATCGAGCGGCGCGACGCCGGCACCGGCACCTGGGGGGAGATCGCGCGAGCCGAGGCTGGCGCCTTCGAACACACCGACGCGGACGCCGCCGCCGACAGCGTTTTCTTCTATCGTGCTCGCTCCTACCGCGTCGTCGAGGGTCAGGACTGCCTCTCCTCGACCACCGGGGAGATCGAACAAACCTCCCTGGCGGGGCCGTTGACCAGCATCGCGGCGCGGTCCTTGACTCCGACCTCCGTCGAGCTGACCTGGCTCGATGACAACGTCACCAGCGAGTCCTATCGGGTGCAGCGGCGCATCTTGAACCAGGACTTCGCCGACATCGGCGGGGTGCTGGCCCCAGCCGAGGGTTTTACGGACGTAGGCCTCACCCCCGGTCTCACCTACGACTATCGCGTGCTGGTGATGAACGCTGGCGGCGATGCCTTTGGGGGCGAGGTCAGCATCTTTTCCTGGGAGCCACCGGTGTTGAGCTGGGACGGTGCGCCGGAGTTGGATCTCGCCTGTTACATGATCCTGTCCGGCAGCGTGACCTATGCCCCGACCGTGGACGCCGCTTTTGACTACGCCGATGGCAGCATCGACAACGTGGCCGACGTATTCGCCAGCGAGGTGGGCATCGAAGGCCTGCTCACCGACAAGAGCGCCGGGCCGTTTCAGGCGAGCTGGACGGTCACCGACAACTACGGCGTCTCGACCACCGCGGTTCGTGATCTCGAGCTGCAACGCTCCGGGGTCACCTACACGTCGGCGCGAATTCCCCGGGGGGTGGGGGAAGACGTCGGCATCGAGGGATTGCAGCTGATGTATCCTGGCTGCGCCGATTGTCTCGGCCACCGTGGCAGCATCTCGGCGGGCCGGGACCACACCTGCGCGACCACGGGCGATGACTCCCTGGTCTGTTGGGGAGCCGGGCTCGGCCGAAACGCCTTCGGCTCGACGATCGAGTCACGCACGCCGGTGGCGGTCGTCTCCGGTAGCCCCGCCGCTCCCTTCGACGACCCCCTGAGCGTGCCCGACATTCCGATTACCGGTGGACAACACAGCTGCGTCCTAACCGGCACCGGGGAGGCGAAGTGTTGGGGACACAACGAGGACGGCGAGCTCGGTGACGGTACCCGCGCCCAGCGCTCCTATCCGGTCGGGGTTTGCGAGTCTGGCTCTGGCCAGGCCTGCCCGAAGCTGGGTGGTATCACCCAGATCGCGGTCGGCCGGGACCACACCTGCGCGGTGCTCGCCAGCACCGAGGTGCGCTGCTGGGGCGACAACCAGCATGGCAAGGTCGGCATTGGTGTCGTCGAGGGCAACTACACGCTGCCGCAGGTCGTTTGCGCGACCGGCAGTCTCGCCACTAATGACTGCGTGCCCTTGACCAACGTCGAGTCGATAGCCCTCGGCATCGACCATACCTGCGCCTCCCTCAACACGGGAGAGCTGCGCTGCTGGGGAAGCAACACCACCAAACAAATAGGGCGCGCGCCGATCGAGGATGTCGCCAACCCAACCCCGGTCTGCTCCGACCACAGCTGCACCACGGTCCACACGGCGGAGAGCGTCGGGTTGGGCATGTACCATCTTTGCGGCGTGCAGGCATCGGGCGAGATACGCTGCTGGGGCAAGGGCCAATACGGGAGACTCGGCGGCGGGCTCGGCGATGACGCCTCGTCGATAGAGCGCCCGAGCCCTACGCAGGTATGCGAAACAGGTAGGGTCGGCGTCGACTGCGTGCCGCTCTCCGGCGCGACCCGGGTGGTCCTCGGCGACCGTCACAGCTGCGCCATCGTCGCCGGGGGCGAGGTTCGCTGCTGGGGCTCCCATACGTACGGGCAGCTCGGGAGCGGTGAAGACCACCGGACCTATCCGATCCCAGCGAAGCCCTACCGCGTCTGTATCGCCGGAACCGAAAGTGGGGGTGACTGCGAGCCACTCACCGACGTGATCGAGATCGCCGTCGGATACGACACGAGCTGCGCGGTCACCTCGACCGGCGACGGCTGGTGCTGGGGTGAGGGCGGCTCACGCCAGCTCGGGATCGGGAACGTGACTGCTGACCAAAAAAACCCGGTCCCGGTGTGTGGCAACAGCACCCTGTGGAGCGACGGGATCTGTAACGATGGCACGGGCACCGACGTCCGTATGACCGGACTCACGTCAATCGCGGTGAGTGATGAGCATACCTGCGCCGTTGGCGCCGGCGGCGCGGTCTATTGCTGGGGCAACGGCAGCACCTGGTATCCGGTGCTCGGCGACGGCACCGGCAATGACCACTATACGCCGGTACCGGTCTGCTTGACCGGAGCCGGCAACGGCGTCGACTGCGACACGGGCACACCGCTCACCGGCGCCACGCAGGTCGTCGCCAATGATCGCCACACCTGCGCCCTGGTGGGATCCGCGGTTTGGTGCTGGGGTGACAGCGACCAAGGCCGGCTCGGGATCGGCAGCCCACACTCTGATCAACTCAACCCGGCGCAGGTCTGCGAGACCGGGGTCTGGGACAATGTTTCGGTCTGTACCGGCGGCAATCAGCTCACCGGCGTCCGGGAGCTCGCCGCCGGCGAAAAGCACACCTGCGCGTTGATGGATGCCACCGGCGAGGTGCGCTGTTGGGGCGACAACGTTGACGGACAGCTCGGCAATGGCGAGGTCGGGACGGACCAGGCGAATCCGGTGACGGTCTGCGCCGCCGGCACCGGCGGAACCTGCGAGGCGCTCGCCGGGGTGCGTACGATTGCCGCCGGCCTACGCTTCACCTGCGCCGTGATCGACACGACCGACGAGGTTTTTTGTTGGGGGCAAAACGACCTCGACTCGGTCCCGCTCGGTGTGTCGGTTGGCGACCATAGCGCCGGCCCGGTTGCGGTCTGTGACAGCGGTTGGGGGATTGACTGCGTACCGTGGACCGGCAGTCCGGTATCCTTGCACGCGACCGACAAGGCGACCTGCATGATCAATGAGGCCGACGAAGCCTTCTGCTGGGGCCGTGGCAGCAGCGGCGAGCTGGGAGGGGGAGAGACGGGCTCGTCGGCCCTCCACCGGAGTGTGCCGGGGCCGGTCTGCGAAACCGGCACCTGGGACGGCAGCGACTGCACCGGGAATCGCCTGTCTGGGATCATGGCCCTCGACGGCGGCACCGATTTCTATTGCGCCAACGTCGGCGGTACAGCCAAGTGTTGGGGCGAGGCGGGCATGGGACGCCTGGGGAATGGTGTGACCTCCCCCGACCAGGGCAACCCGATCGACGTCTGCCACCCGGACGGTTGCGCCAGCGGCACCTTGCCGTCCATCGAGTGGATAGCGGCCGGGGACGGGCACGCCTGCGCAGTCGGCTCGAATGGAGAAGTGTGGTGTTGGGGCCAGAAGATCGGGAGCTACAGCTTGTCCGCGGCGTTGTTGCCGGAGCCAGTCTGCCGCACGATCACCCCCGACCCGATCGACCCGATGAATGAGATCTGCGATCCGGTAACCGACGCCACCGCGGTGGCGGCGGGCGAGGAGTTCGCCTGCCTCAGGACGACCACCGGGGAGACGCAATGCTGGGGCGACAACTTCCACGGTGCGCTCGGCGCCTACCCGGCTCCAGGGCAATCCAACCCGTCACCGGCCTGCGCCAGTGGGAGCGGCGCTAGCTGCGTTCCGATGAGCAGCATCGTCTCAGTCAACGCTGGCACCCTGCACACCTGCGCTATCACCGAGACAGGCGGCGCGCTGTGCTGGGGGTTGAATTCCGATGGTCAGCTCGGGATCGGCTACGAGGAGACGGTTGACCACGTTGAGGGCAACCCCGTCGAGGTCTGCGCCAGCGGTGAGAATACTGGCGACGGTTGTATGGATGACGGGCAACCGTCACCGCTCACCGGTCTTCTGGCCATCGCGGCCGGCGGCAATCACACCTGCGCTCTGACAGACGCCGGTACGATCAAATGTTGGGGAATGAACCCGGACGGACAGCTCGGCAACGGCGAGACCGCCACCAAGGAACTCTTGCCGCAGGATGTTGTCTGCAGCGGCAGCCCGATCCCAGCCCCTGGGTGCAACGGTCCCGGTCCCCAAGCCAACGTCGTCGGCCTCACCGCCGGGCTCCACCACACCTGCGCCCTCTTGGGTGATGGAACGATCGTCTGTTGGGGTGGAAACGGGTATGGCCAGCTCGGGATCGGACACATCGACAACCGTACTCGGCCGGTGCACGTCAACATGGGCGGCGTTGGCGCCGTCGCGATCGCCGCCGGCGAATATCACACCTGCGTGATCCTGGAAGACGAGGGACAGGTCGCTTGCTGGGGATACGACGACATGGGTCAGCTCGGCACCGGCCAGCCCGGCTCCGCCGGCAGCTACAGCACCGCCCCGAAGCTGGTCTGCGCGAGCGGTGCGGATACCACCTGCGTACCGTTTACCGGCGCTCAAGCCATCACCGCCGGACGCTTCAACACCTGCGTCATCGCCGATGATCCTGACAGCACCAGTGATCCCCAGGGCAACCGCGTCCTGTGTTGGGGCGCGGACGACCTCGAAGCCCTGGCCGAAAACCGGGGCTATCCGGCCAGCGACGGCCACCCCAACCCCGCCGAGATCTGCGCGCCGGAGACGGCCGAGAGCTGCGAGCCGTGTCAACTCGACGCAGCGCTCAGTTGTGCCGACGAGCCCATTTGCGCCCAAAAACTCACCAATGTCGTCGCGATCACGGTAGGCCGTTGGCATGGGTGCGCCCTCGCTGAGGACTACGGCATCTTCTGTTGGGGCCAAGGGGCCGACGGAAGGCGTGGTGATGGTCTCGGGCTGCCTGGCTTGGAGGGCGAGCACTGCACGGCACAGAATGTCTGCGACGTCGCGACCGGCGCCTGCAATGGTACGGACACCTATCAGAACGCCGCCTTGCAGAGCTGTGATCTGATCACCCTCGTGGAGTAGTTGGTGGCATGAAGCGAATCGTCGTCGTCGCGTCGCTCCTGGTGGCCACCCCCGCCTCGGCCACCATCCTCGCGGACTGGGATCTCGCCGACCTCGCCGTTCGGACCGACACGGTGGTGATCGGGGTCGTTGGCTCGCAACGATCGTTACGGGTCGATGGCCTGTTGATGACGGAGACAGAGGTGCGGGTCGAGCGAATCCTGCGCGGCGAGCCGCGGGACACGCTCACCCTCTCCCAACTCGGCGGTCGCGAGGGCACGCTGATCGCCGAGGTGATAGGCACCGCAGAGCTCATCCCGGGCGAGCGGGTGTTGCTCTTCACCTACCGGCACGCCGATGGTCGGCGCTACCTGGTCGGCATGGCGCTCGGCGCGTTCTTCGTTCGGGATCGAGAGGTGCTCACCCGGCGGGTCGATGTCCCCTTGATGACGCGTGATGGCTCCCTGCGTCCCCCCCCCGGTAGGCAACAGCTAAGGCTCGAGGAGGTTGAGACGGCCCTGCGGGAGACGCGGCCGTGAGGTGCGCTCGCCTCGCTCTGCTGCTGGCCCTCCCTGGGCTGCTCGCCTTCACCGCCGTGCGGGACCCGGACACCACGGTCCCCATCATCTGGCCAACCGCCACCGTGACGGTGACCATTCAGGAGGACGGCTCGGATGACGTCAGCGATGGATCGGATCTAGCCGCCATCCGCGCCTCCCTGCTCACCTGGAACGCGGTCTCCGGCAGCGATTTCCTGTTCGTGGAGGGTGGTACCTCATCGAGCCGGGCCAACAGTGACGACGGCGTCAACCGCATCACCTTCATCGAGGTTGGCTGGCCAGGGGGCGCCTCCGGGGCGGGCGGGCTCACCACGCGCTACCGCGACACCGCCGACAACCCGGACACCTGGCGCGAGGCGGACTTGATCGTCAACGGCGAGAACTTCACATGGTCGACGGACGCCAACCTGCAAACCTACGACATTCAACACACCGTCACCCACGAGCTCGGCCACGTACTCGGGCTCAACCACAGCGCCGATCCGACCGCCACCATGTACTT
>JAUUZB010000189.1 GCA_030590185.1 Deltaproteobacteria bacterium | reverse complement strand
GCTGCGAGGGCCAGGGCTTCTGTCAGTTCGGCTGCGCCACCGACGCGCGGCGCAGCACCAACCTGACCTACATCCCCTGGGCCCTGCAAAAGGGCGCCCTGCTGTTCACCGGCCTCAAGGCGGACAGCGTGATCGTCGAGAACGGACGGGCGGTCGGCATCGAGGCGCGCGCCGTAGCGGGCGGCCGGCGCATGCGGGTGCGGGCCCAGGTGGTGGTTTTTTGCGGCGGTGCGTTCCCGACGCCGCTATTCCTGCTGCGCCAGGGGATCTGCAACTCCAGCGACCAGATCGGGCGCAACCTCTCCCTGCACCCGAGCGCCAGCATGGCCGGCCTGTTCGACGACCTGATCGACGGAGAGCACCACGCGCCCCAGGGCTACTGCTGCGATGAATTCCTCGAAGAGGGTATTCTAATGATGGGGGCCCTGACGCCCCGCAATATGACGCCGGTGGTCTTCACGCACCACGGTCGACGCCTCGCCGAGTCGGTGAGCCAAATGGACCACGTTGGCGGCTTTGGCGTCATCATCCACGACGAGCAGGTCGGTCGGGTGTGGCGGGACTACAAGGGTCAGCCGGTGGTGACCTATAGCTACGGCCCGGAGACGGCGCGCTTACTGAACAAGGGGCTCAAGACCAGCGCTCAGCTGTTCTGGGAGGCCGGGGCCAGACGCCTCTACCCCGCGGTGTTCGGCTGGAGCATGATCTCCAACCAAGCGGAGTATGACGCCTTCCAGCGCACCGAGCTGAGCGCTGCGGTGATGTCGTCGGTCTCCTATCACCCGATCGGTACCTGTCGGATGGGTCGTGACCCAAAGACCAGCGTGGTCGGGCTCGACCACGAGGCCCACGACCTGCCCGGGCTGTTCATCGTCGATGGCAGCACGGTGCCCACCCCACCGGCGGTGAACCCACAAATTACGATCATGTCCATGGCGATGCGGGCGGCTTCGATGATCGGGCCGAGGTTGGATTGAGGGGCCGCCGCGAGCGGTCAGCCCCTCGCGATCAACTAGGCTCAGTCGTGGGTCCATCGAGCACCACCGGCTCGTGCTCCCGAAAGGCGATCCCGAGCCTGCGTAGCTCCGCGAGAACCGGCTCGTAGACGTCGCGCTTGGTGGGGATCACCACGCCGCGGCGTTGGATGGTACCGTTGAGGATCAGCTTGGCAGCGATGGCGGTGGGCAAGCCGACGGTCTTGGCCATGGCGGTGCGCACCTGGTCCGAGCCGATGCAGACCATCGATAGCTGCTCCTCGGTTCGGACCTGATCGAGCTCGTAGCGGACGATGTGCAGCATGACGATCATGTCCTTGTCGTCCGCTCCCAGGTGCCACTTGTCCTCCAGACGTTTTTGCAGAACCTGGGCGGGGGTGGCGCGCCGCAGCCCGATCGGGTCCTTGTCGAACAGCCCCAGCCACTTCAACAGATCGAACTCCGGGGCGTTGAGATCGAGCTTCAAATAGGCGCGCAGCTTGAGCTCCACCGACATGTCCTCGTCGTACCAGAGAAAGCTGTTGACGAAATCGCGGTAGGTCATGCCTTCGAGATCGACCAGCTCGTAGGTGTCATCGGTCAAGCCGAGCTGCACCAGGCAGTTCCAGGCGCGGCAGAAACCGGGGCGCCGCAGGGTGCCGCGATAGATCGTATCGACGCCGAACAGGTTGTAGTGCCGGCGGTACTTGAGGGAGTCCCGGTTCGGGTAGCCCTCGAACTTGCCGTAGTCCGGGATGTTGATCGGCTCGTAGCGGTTGAACAGCCGATTGTACGGGATGTATTTGAACCGCCCGTTGTGCTTGAACTTCACCACCCCTTGACCGGCGAGCACGACGTTGCGTGGGTTCCAGGTGAACTTGTAGCCCCACGGGTTGTCGTCCGACTCGGGCGCCACGAGGCCGCCGGTGAAGGTCTCGAAGGCGGTGATCCGGGCGCCGCGCGCGCGTAGGTCGTCGAGCTTTTCCATCGCCGACATGTGGTCGATGCCCGGGTCGACGCCTACCTCGTTCAAGAGGATGACGTCGGCATTCTCGGCGGCATCCTGCAGGGCGCGCACCTCCGGCGAGACATAGGAGGCGCTGACGAAATGCTTGCGGTGGTCGACACAGGCCTCGGCCACCGGCGGATGCATCGATGCCGGCAACATCGAGATGACCAGGTCGACCGAGCGGACCAACGCGTTGAGGGCGAACTCGTCGCCGGCGTCAAAGGTGAGCGCCTCCCCGCGGGGGTGGTCGCCGACGCGACTCTGGGCGAGGTCGAGATCCATGTCTGCGACACGGACCTGCCAATCCTGATCGCCCGCCTGCTCGAGGAGGTACTCGATCAAGACGCTCGACGATTTTCCGGCTCCGATTACGAGGATACTACGACTCATGACTTCACCTGGCGCGACCATGCCAGCTCACCTCGGCCCGGTGCAAGCGCCACGGCCCACCGCCGGGCGCGCATTTGTTCCCGCGGCGATCAGTAATAAGGAGTACGAGCCGAGTATGTTCCGGCGGAGAACCGAGATGAGCGGAGTTGAAGGTGCAGCGGTTGAGCCCGCCGAGTTGCTCGCTGGCCTGAGGGTCGTCGAGATCGGGTGCGGCATCGCCGGTCCTCTGGTCGGGATGTTACTGGCCGAGCAGGGGGCTGAGGTGGTGCGCGTGGTAAGCGGCCCCGAGCCGAACCCAGATCCGCTGCTCGACGCGATCCTCGGCCGCGGCAAGCTCGAAGCCGAGGTGGCGTGGCACCATCCAGAGGGTCGTGCGATCCTCGAGATCCTGGTCGCCAACGCCGACATCGTGATCGAGTGCCCACCGGCGCTGGGTGGCCGGCGGCCGGATCTCGACTATGAGCGGATTCGCGCCGAGACCAACCCTGGGCTCATCGACTGCCTGATCACTCCCTTCCCGGAGTATGACCCGCGCGCCGCGCTGCCCGGCCACGAGGCGATCGCCGGGGCCGCCGGCTGTCTCTACAGCAAGCCCCTGGGCCGACCGCAATACCACGATTTCTCGATCGGCTCGGTTAGCTCGGCGCTCTACGCGGCCAACGGCGTCCTGGCGGCCTTGATCGCGCGTCTGAAGCTCGGCCGCGGCCAGCGGGTCGAGAGCAACCTCTACCAGTGCAACATGGTCGCGCAGGTGCTGCAGATCTTCATGCAAGCCGGCGTGCCCCGGGGCTTCTTGCCACTCAAGATGGTCGGCTCACCGGCCATGCGTTGTTGGGAGTGCAAGGACGGCCGCTACGTCTATCTGCACATCACCATGCCGGCGCACAACGTTCGCATTTTGGAGCTCCTGGAGTCGGGGGGCTTCGCGGCGCAGGCCCGGCGCCTGCGCTCCGTGATGTCGCCGGAGACGATGCGGGATCCGAGTCAGGTCAAGAGCATCCCGGAGGCCAAGAGGATCAAGGCGATCTACGAGGAGGTCTTCGTCGAACAGACCGCCGACGAGTGGGAGGCCCTGATCGGCCAGGAGCTGTGCTGTATCAAGGTGCGAACCGTGGAGGAGTGGCTCGAGGACAGCTTGGCGGCCGGGATGTCCGACGCCTGCCGTCTCGATGACTCGGTGTTTGGTGAGTTGCTCGCGCCCGGGGCGCTGGTCACCTCGCCGGAGATCCAGAACACCATCACGCCCATGGTCCGGGAGGCCGAGCGCTTCTCAGAGCTACGCGAACGATGGACGGCGGAACCCAGCCCGCTGGCCACGGCGCCCGCTGCCCCAGAGGTCGGTCAACCGGAGGCACCGCTGGCCGGCGTGCGGGTGATGGATTTCTCCCGGATCATCGCCGGGCCCTGCGCGGCGCGGGTGCTCGCGGAGCTCGGCGCCGAGGTGATCTCCCTGCAGAGCCCGACGAACCTGGATTGGGCCCTCTCTTTTCACCTGATCTTCAACGCCGGCAAAAAATCCGTGACCCTCGACTTCAAGGATGAGGCGGGCAAGGAGAAGCTCTGGGCGGTGCTGGAGGATTTCCAGCCGGACGCCTTCATCCAGAACTACCGCAACCTCGACGTGGCACGCGCCGTCGGTGTCGACCCGGAATCGATGCGCCGCCACTTTCCGAAGATTGCCTACACGCACCTGAACGCCTACGGCAACCACGGCGTGTGGAAGGACCGCCCGGGCTTCGAGCAGGTCGTGCAGGCGGTCTCGGGAATTCAGGTCGCCTATGCCCGGGGCGGTCGCCCCAAGCTCTTGCCATCACCGATCATCGACATCGGCTGTGGGCTGTTGGGCGCCTTCGGGACCCTGCTCGGTCTCTTCCATCAACGGCGAACCGGCGCGGGTCTAGTAGCCACGACCCACCTCACCAGCGTGTCGGTGTTGCTGCAGTTACCGCAAATCGTGGCCATGCAACGCCAGCGCGCCCTGGCGCAGGCGAAGACCCGGGGGGCCACGGTGACCTGGGACCCCGATGGTGAGGTGGTGGCCGGGGTGCTGTCGGCGTTGACTGGCTCGGTGTGCTTGGCCGGGCCGCGCCGCGATCTGCGCCGCTGGCTCGCGCACCAGGGCTGGGCTGGCAACGGCCACGCCCTGGAAGGCCGCGAGCTCGAGGCGGCAGCCGAGCACTTTTCGAGCTGGTCCCTGCGGCGCTGGACCCGGTCGCTCGAGGAGGCCGGCGTCTCGGAACGGGTGGCCCTGCTGCCCTACCCGAGGATTCGTCGTTTGGTCGGGGAGCTGCCTCGGGTTGACCCCCGGCCGAGGCCTTTCTTGCGCCGGCGGCCCTATCCCGGCTGCGAGCAACCGCTGGCCTTTTTGCGCCTGCCCCTGAACCTATCGGTGTCGCCGTTGCCGGAGATCGATCCGCCGGCCCTGCGCGGTGGAGACAGCGAGGAGATCCTCGGCCGAATCGGCGAGGCGGTCGCCCGGGAGGCTGGCGCGGTTCCGTATCCCCCGAACAAGCCGCTCCTGGTCTGGTTGGGCAGCGTCATCCGCTGGGGCTATTTTGCCTGGAAATCGGGAAACATCTGAACCGCCGGCCAATTAGTTGATTTTATGAAAGAGGAGCGCATGCTGGGCCCATAGGGGGACCCATGCGTCTACTCCATCGTCCAGCATCGTGCAGCATACTCGTCATCGCGGGGCTAGCCGGCTGCGCGGGTCAACCCGAGTCGGAGCCGCAGGCGGGCCCGCCGCCTGGGCCGACGTTGACGAAGCTGAAGCTACCCTTCTCCGACCCCCGGTTGCTACACCAGCCAGCCAGCCCGGTGGAGGCGGATCAGCTGGTCACGGAGATCGAGCGCGGTTGGCCACCGCCGGCGGACGACCCGCTGCGCAAGCCATCTTCCCTCGATGACGTGCTCCAGATCCTCAAGCTAGATCAACGCAACCTGTTTAGCGCCGCCGTCGATTTTGCCAAGAAGGAAGACAGCCTAGAGGCCAAGGCGATGGTCGCCCAGATCGAGCTGGCCTGGGGAGAGTCCTACGCGATCCTGATGGACGTACTGCTCCTCCTGCGCAACAGCTTCGAACGCACGACCATGACCCTGGAGATGAAGCGGAGCCGCAACGCCCAGGAGGAGTCGGATCTGGCGCAGCTCAACGAGCTCGCCGTCCGCATTGAGCACGTGGTGATGCTGTTTCAAATCCTGAACTCCGACCACACCTCCAAGGGCGCCAAGCTAGCGGCGGAGTTGATCGCGGACAACCCGGACAGCTACCTGGGCTATCGTCTCTCCGCCGATCACCATCGAGTCATGCACGAGTGGGACGAGTTCGACGCCATGGTGGCGAAGATCGAGGAGATCAATCCGGACTCCAACGGGCTGCGCTTCTTGCGCGGGGCTGAGGCCTTTCAACGCCACAACGACCGTGAGACCGCCGCCGATCTCTACGGCGACGCCATCCGCAAGGACGTCAACTTCGTGCGCGCCCAGGCCCACCTGGTCATGTGCCAGGAGAACCTAAAGAGCATGAACGCAGAGTTCCGGAACCTCCGGGTGGTCAACCCCAATCACCAACTGGTGCAATGGCTGGGTGCCGCGATGAAGCTCGCCTACGAGCTGAACCCCTGAGCTCGATCTGAAAGGCTGGCGGTCGGCGTTGGCGGCCACGCTCACTGGATGAGCGGCAGGCGAAGGTCGGCGACGGTGCCCGCCTCCGAGCTTTCGATGGTGATCTTCCCGCCGAGATAGCGCTCACCGATCAGCTTCATGCTGTACGCACCGAGACCTCGACCGTTGCCGCCCTTGGTGGTGAAGAAGCGTTGAAACACTCGGCGAAGGATCTCCTCCGGGATGTACGCCGAATTCCAGACGCGAAAGACGACCGTCTCCCCATCGCGCACGCAGCGCAGCAACACGCGGCCGCCCGGTTTGGTGGCCTCGATGGCGTTGAGGAGCATGTTGGACAGGACGCGGTTGAGAAGACGCGGCTCGGTGTTGAGGGTCGCGTCCGGGATCCGCTCAGCGCTGTCGAGCTCGACCTCGGCTCGCTCGGCCTGCGCGCTCGACGAGCTGTGGGCTTCGAAACAGATCTGGGCGAGCCGCACCGGCCGGTGAACGACGTGGACCTCGCCGCTCTCCAGATCGTGTAGCGCTCGCTGGCTCTCGACCTGACCAACCAAACTGGTTGCGACACGCTCGATTTGGCTCACTAGCTCCGGCACCTCGTCGGGGCCGGCGTACTCGAACTCCTCCGTGGCGAGCCGCAGAACGGTCGCCAGGTTTTGAACGTCGTGTAGAAAGACGTGTTGCAGGGCATGGCAGCGCTTCTCCAACCCGATGTCCTGCAGGGTCACCACGGTGAAGCTACCACCCTCGACCAGCAGGGGGGTGGCGCGAACCCGCAGCTCTAGTGCCTCCTCATGGCCGTCGACCCGCCGAAGCAGAAGACACTCGCGCTCGCTCGGCTGGGCGCTGTCCTGGCTGGAGACGATGGCGATCGCCGCCCCGCAGGTCCGGCACATCTTGCCGGTGCCGCAGCCGCTCGGTGCCTCCGTGGAAAACTCGCACTTCAGGCTCTCCCCCGGCCGCAGACCAATCACGCCCTGCGGATCCTCCACGCCCAGTACCTCGAGTAGACGCGTGTTGAGAGCGACGATCTGCCGATGCCCGTT
>JAUUZB010000789.1 GCA_030590185.1 Deltaproteobacteria bacterium | reverse complement strand
CGCCGGCGGCTCAACTTCGCCGACGCCGGCTTCCAGATCTCCGACGAAGGCACCATCAAGACCCTGCACGAGGCGCTCGGCGCCGGGAACGTGGGTCACGTGCTGCATGCCCTCGAGTTGCTGCCCCACGTCTCCAAGAAGGCGCGCGAGCCGTTGGTCGACAAGGTGGTCGAGCTGTTGATGCACGAGGCGGACGAGGTTCGCGTCGCGGCGCTCACCTACATGAGCGAAAACAACGTCCAGGACCGGGACGAGCTCGCCGAGCTGCTCGACGATGCCGACGATGGGGTGCGCGCCTACGCCATCCTGGCATACTGCGCCGCCCGCCGCGAGGAGGCGATCGTTCGCATCCACGACATGCTCGAGGATTGTGCGCCACGGGTGCAGGCTGCCTCGGTGGCGGGCTTGATCCGCTACGGCGGGCTCGACGGCGTGCTCGCCTGCGCTGACCTGCTCAAGCAGTGGCTCAACAGCCCCAAGACCCAGGATCGACGCCACGCCGCCTGGGTCCTCGGCGAGGTGGGGGTGCAGAACTTCTACCAACCGCTGATCCCGTTGCTGGCCGATGACTCGGAGGCGGTGCGTCAGGAGGCGATCACCGCCGCCGGTAAGCTCGGCAACAAGCGCTTGATGGAGCCCTTGATCGAACAGCTCGACCGACCGCGTCTCGCGTCCGCGGCGGTTTCCGCCCTGGCTGTCTTCGGGGGGGAGATCGAGGACACGGTCGCCGAGGTGCTCGACGATGAGGAGCGGCCCGTCTCAACTCGGGTGCAGACCTGCCGCATCCTGGGCCGGGTGGGCGACAACTACAGCGTCGGCGTGCTGTGCCGGCACATCTTCAACGAGGACGCCCACATTCGCTCCGCCGCCGTGCAGGCGCTCAACGCTATCGCCCATCGCCTGCCTGGCATTACCCTCGACCGCGAGGCGATTGACAAGGCGATCCAGACGGAGGCCAAGCGCTGGTTCGAGAACACGGCCCTCATCGTGGATCTCGAGCTCAGCGCCGAGGCGGTGTTGCTGAGCGATGCCCTCGACCATCGGCTCAAGATGGCCCAGGCGCAGGTCCTGGCGCTGCTCGGCCTCAAATATCCCCGCGACACAATCGAGCTGGTGGCAACGAACTTGCAGAGCAAGCAGGCCAGCACACGGGCCAACGCCGTCGAGGTGCTCGACAACACCCTCGAGCGGGAGGAGAAGACTCTGATTATTCAGATCTTCGACGACAATCCGCCCGCCCGGAAACTGCAGGCCGTGGCCGAGGCGGTTACGCTCCAGCGCCGGGGCCGGGTCCAGCGGCTGGAGGAGCTCCTCACCGGCAAGGACTCCTGGCTGCGAACCTGCGCCGCCATGGAGGTGGGGAACAGCCGGATCATCTCCCTGGAGCGGCACGTACAGGCCCTGTTGGACTCGGACAGCGCCATCAACCGCGAGACCGCCCTGGTGGTGCTGGAGAAGCTCGGCAAGGAGGAAGCGCTGGCCAAGGCCCTCGAGAAGCTGGCCGAGGATCCGGCGCCCTTTGTGCGGCGCTACGCGGCCTTCGCCCTCGGTTGAGTCCGGCCAGCAGCCGCCCCCTGAGCCGCCCGGGGCGCCAAGAGTCCACTATTTCATTTGACAATTTCGCTGTCCCGGTGTTACACAGCGCCCGCATTTAGTGATGACGTCGGCTCGCGGGCCGACCCTTGCTGAGTGGGCTTCGAGCCCACTTTTTTATTGGAGGCGTGCCCAACGTGCTGGCCATGAAGGCACCTAGCGAATCAGTGCCCGACCGGGTGGAGGCGGCGATTCGCCCCCTGCTCGAGTCAGAGGGTTTCGATCTGATCCTGGTGGAACACGTGGCCGCGTCTGCAATCCTGCGCCTCTTCGTCGACAAGCTCGACCCGACCGGTCCCCGGGACGGGATCGGGATCGACGATTGCACCCAGGTTTCCCGCTTGGTGAGCGATTTGCTCGACGCCGAGGGGATCACCGACACCATGGAAGGCGCCTTCAAGCTGGAGGTCTCATCTCCAGGGCTGGATCGCCCCCTGGTTCGACCGCGTGATTTCCGCCGTTTCGTGGGCAGCACCGCCCGGGTCACCGCCCGGCGGGAGGTGATGGAGCAACTCGATGGGCGCCGCCGGTTCAAGGGCGTGCTGCGGCGGGCGGCCGAGGCGGACGAGGGTGGTATCGAGATTGAGGTCGACGAGCAGCTGTTCGAAATTGGATATCGCATGATTGAGGAGGCTCGGCTGGTCCCCGAATTTTGACCGGCCGGGTCGCCACGGACCGTCGCAGCTGGTGCGGCGGGCAGGAAGGCGGTGGTAACATGGAAGGCAATCTGAACCTGGTCTTGGATCAAGTCGCCAAGGACAAGGGCATCGATCGCACCATTCTGACCACTGCGCTCGAGGAAGCCATTCTCGCGGCGGCGCGCAAGACTTTTGGCGCCGACCGAAACCTCAATGCCGAGTACAACAAGGACAAGGGCGCCGTCGACCTGAGTCAGGCCATCGTGGTGGTCGAGACGGTCGAGGACACCTTCAACGAGATCAGCACGCAGCGCTGCGAAGAGATCGGCGGCGACCTGGCCGACCTCGAGCCGGGCGACGAGATGGTCTTCCCAATCTACTACCTCGACCAGGACGCCCAGGCGGCCCGTGAGCAGGACCAGGACTTCGGCGATATCCTGCGTCTCAAGACCTACCGGCGCAGCTTCGGCCGCATCGCCGCCCAGACCGCCAAGCAGGTAATCATCCAGCGCATCCGGGACGCCGAGCGCAACATCGTCTTCTCCGAATACAAGGATCGCAAGGGGGAGCTGGTCACCGGCATCGTCCGGCGCTTCGAGCGCGGCAACATCATCGTCGACCTCGGCCGCGCCGAGGCGATCATGCCGCTGCGCGAGCAGTGCCCGCGCGAGTCCTACCGCGCCGGCGACCGGGTTCAGGCTTACGTACGCGAGGTCCAGGAGCATTCCCGTGGCCCGCAGATCGTGCTCTCCCGCACCAGCCCGGAGCTGCTGATCAAGCTCTTCGAGCTCGAGGTGCCGGAGATCTACGAGGGGGTCGTCCGCATCGAGAGCGCTGCCCGCGAGCCGGGCGCCCGCGCCAAGATCGCGGTCTCCTCGAGTGATCGCGACGTCGATCCGGTCGGCGCCTGCGTCGGCATGAAGGGCTCGCGCGTCCAAGCGGTGGTCCAGGAGCTGCGCGGTGAGAAGATCGACATCGTGCCCTACTCCGAGGACCCGGCGACCTTCGTCTGCAATGCACTGCAGCCGGCCGAGGTCAGCCGCGTGTTGATCGATGAGGCCAATCACACCATGGAGATCATCGTCCCAGACGATCAACTCTCCCTGGCCATCGGCCGCAAGGGCCAGAATGTCCGCCTAGCGAGTCAGCTCGCCGGTTGGCGTCTCGACATCCACTCCGAGTCCCGCATTGGGGAGATCAAGGATCGCGCCTGGGATAGCCTCAAGAAGGTCGAGGGGATGAACGAGTTCCTGATCCAGACGCTGTACAACCACGGCATCCGCTCGGCCCAGCAGCTCTTCGATTCGGACCGCCGCTTCCTGGT
>JAUUZB010001078.1 GCA_030590185.1 Deltaproteobacteria bacterium | reverse complement strand
TGGCTCGCCCACCGCCGGTTACGCGCTGACCTTGGTCAGTCCCGCCCCGCTGATCGTCAACACCGGCACCCCACCCTTCTGGGTCGACCTCTTCATCGACGAAATAGCGGTGGGCACTCCACGGATGCGCGTCGGCTCGGTGCTCGAGGATGGCGCCACCGGCAACGGCTGCACCTTCGTCGTCGACGCCACCCACTGGGTCTGTCGGCACGACCCGGCGGACGACGCCCTCGGCGACGGCAGCTACCCGATCTTCATCGACGTCACCGACGCCGCCGGCAACCTCGGGAGCCTGTTCGCCTATGACGTGCGCTACGACTACTCGCCCCCGAGCGTGGTCTACACCTCGGTGGCGCCCGCCATCGCCGGCGCTGGGGCCACCATCACCGCCTCCTTTGGCTTTAATGAGGAGGTCCAGAACGTCCAGGTCACCACCACGGTGGATGGCCTGGCCTTCGTGCAGGACACCGGCGACGGCTTCAGCTTCGCCTGGAGCTACCCCCTCCTTGGTGGTGAAGCGAACGCCCCCTACACCGTGGTCGTCACCGCCAACGACATGTCGGGACAGCCGTTGCCGGCGGCCGAGCAGACCCTGGGCAGCTTTGACATCGACGCCACCGCGCCGGCCCTGGTGGCGGGTTACGTGTTGACGCCATTGGCGCCGATCTTCCTCGACGACCTCGGCAGCTTCTCCCTCGACTTCCAGCTCACCGAGCCAACCGTGTCGGCGCCGGTGCTCTGGATCGGCGGCACCCCGGAGACATTAAATTGTGTTGAGCAGGCGCCCCTCGATGGCACCCATTTCATCTGCAGCCACGCGGTCGCGGACGGCCCGTTGCTCGAGGGCAGCTATGCCCTGTACCTGGAGGTCCGGGACGCGGCGGGCAACGTCGGCAACCTCTCCCTCCCGGAGGTGGTGACCTACGACTGGAGCGATCCCGAGCTGCTGCTGCTAGCGAGCAGCGTCACCCCCGCCGCCCTGACCACGGGGGTGGTCACCGCGAGCTTTGCCTTTGACGAGCTGGTGGACCCGGCGACCATTGAAGTCCTGGTGGATGGCGCCGCCTCGGGTTTTGCCGTCAACGCCGCTGCCAACCCGACGATCACCGCGACCTTCAACACGGCCGCCGCCCTCGACGCGACCTATGCGGTGAGCGTCCGGGCCAGCGACTGGGCCGGCAACGTGCTCATCGTTGCCCCCGCGAGCGAGGCGATCGGTGACTACACCGTGGACAACGACCCGCCCGGCCTGGTGGCTGGCTTTGCGGTCACCCCGGCGTTGATCAGCATCGGCACGGTGACCGCGACCTTCAGTTTTGACGAGCCGATCGATCCGGCGAGTCTGAGCGTCATCTTGAATGCCGCACCGCTGGAGAGCTTTGTTCTGCTCTCCAACACCAACGACATCGACTTCGTCTTCCGCCTGAGCTTCGACGGCACCGAGACCCCCGGTGGGCCGTTCACCGTGACGGTCAACGCCACCGACCCGGCCGGCAACCCGCTCGGCGAGCAGCCCCTCGGTATGGTCAGCATCGATAATACAGCGCCCGCCCTCAACGGCGCTGCGACGAACGAGGTGCGCGTCGTGCCGGACCCGGGGTCGTTGCGGGGGGCGAGCGGTGGCACGGTCCTGGTGGAGCTCACCCTGACCGAGATCGCCGGACCCGCACCGATCGCCAATATCGGTCCTACGCCCGCCTCGAACGGCTGTGTCGATCAGGGTGGCGGCATGCACTTCATCTGCAGCCATCTGGTCAACAGCGGCGGCGAGACAGAGGGCTTCCATCCGGTCACGGTCGAGGCGGAGGATCCCGCCGGCAACCGCGCTTCCTTCTATATCAACACGGTCGAGTACGACTTCACCGAGCCCACCGCGACCAACGTCTCCCTGACGCGCGCCCCGGCCTTCGACCCGGCGGTGGACGTCGACCGGCTCTACGTCACCTCCACCCAGGGCGACCCGCTCACCGACGCGGCGCTCACGGTGACGGTGGTGATCACCGCCGACGAGCTGATCGAGCCGACCGCGCCGATGCCGCTGCTCTTCGCCGACGGCCCGGGCGCCACCGATATTACCTTCACCCTCGCCGGCGGCTGCGTCGACCCGTTGGTGGTCGGCAACACGGTCACGTTTAGCTGCGGGATCGGCGGTGAGGTAGACGGCGACTACGATCTGTTGCTCACCTGGGCCGACGATCTCGGCAACGTCAATGGCGCGCCAAACTCGGTGAGCCCGCCTTGGATCGCCATCGACAACAGCGACCCGGGCGCCGGCTTCGTGGCCGGCGACGTCACCTTCCTGCGCGCCCCGTGGGGGGACGCGAGCAGCGGCGCGGTGCCCTACTTCGATCTCACCGCTGCGGCGGGCGCGGCACCGGCGGGGGCCGAAGAGGTGATCGCCTATCGCGACCCGGCGGCCGCGGTGGGGGATGATATCGGCAGCGGCGCCGTGACTGGCGGCGCCTTCTCCCTCGCGAATCTGGTGACCGTGGATCTGGAGACCGTCTATCTGCGGGCGGTCAACCGGGCCGGTCAGCGCGGCGCGGTGTTCGAGGTCACCAAAATCCGCTGGATCGCCACCATGGGCAACGAGGTCCCAACGACGAGCGACCCCAACCCGCACGTCTTCGAAGCCGGCGCCGCGCTGCCCGAGGAGCTCGACGGACCGCGAACCTCCGAAGTCGACGCCACGGCCATCACCGCGGTGGAGCTACCGGCTGGCACCACCACCTCGACCCTGGGCGCGGGGCGCTGGCGGGAGATCCCGAC
>JAUUZB010000196.1 GCA_030590185.1 Deltaproteobacteria bacterium | reverse complement strand
GTGACGGCCAGATCCCAGATCCCGTCCCCGTTGAAATCGCCGGAGGCAACACTGGTCGGCACCCAGCCACCGCCGCCGACCGGGTGGCTGGCGGGCTCGGCAAAAACCGTATCGTTTGGTGGCGCCCCCGGGGGCGCAACCGCCCGAGGCAGCGACACCTCGACCGTATACGTATCGATGTTCTTGCCGTCCGAGGCAGTCAAACGCAGGCGTGGCCGGGCGAGCTCGAGGGAGATCCCGGTCGGGTCCCAGGCAAAGGTATGCCAGACCCCCGCGACGTCTGCGGGGGCGGTAGCCAGATCATACCGCCCTTCGCTCAGGGGAATTCTATATTCGTTGCACGCCAGCCACGTAGCGCCGTTGTCGAGCGAGTACTCCGGCTTGATGTCGGCCGGATCGCCCTCATCGTCGACGAGACGATAGGTGATGGCTACCGGGCTCAGACCGGAGGTCAGCTGCGTGCGCAGAGCCTCGGCGTCGAGCACCCGCGGGGGGGATTGATTGTCGACCCCAAAGACCTGAAGCGACGCGACGGTCTCAGAGGTAGCCCCATGAACGTCGGTCACTGCCATCCGGATCTTGACGTCTCCGTCGTCGTAGTCGACCGCGAGTCTCGACTCCCACGCGACGGTGTGCTGGACACCAGCTGCGGACGTGGCGAGCCCGCTCGTTGCACCGACCGGGAAGTTGTCCCCGTCGATCGATACCTCCTGGGCGTCCGAGAAATCGCCGGACCGCGAGACCTCAAAGGTGCTCACCGACACGGCGTCGCTCGCCGAGTCCCGGACGCGAAACACCACCGCGCCCATCCCGGAGATGGTGGCCGCCTCGACCTCGACGAATTCAATTTCAGGGGCGTCGTTCCCAAAGCCGAAGGGATTCGAGGTCACGGCCTCACCCGACTGCGTGGCGTCACGGGGGGTGAGCTCTAGCTGAACCCCGTCGACGAACTGCTGCGTGGTCCGGTGCCCTGCGGCCGTCAACGCCGGGCCGGCGTGCCACAGGATCACACCTGCGCCTTGGTCACCGGCGGTCTCGATGACCGCGCCCTCGACCGCGACCGCGAGGAAGGGGCCCTCATCACCGACACGATAGGCGACCTCGACGGTGACCCGGTCCCCCTCGTAGTCCGAGACCTCGACCGGAACGCTCACCGCGTCGACCGCCCTCTCGATCGCACCAACGCTCAGTTGCGGCGATATGTTGGCCTCGGTCGGCACACAGGAGCCCGACGAGCAGCGGTAGTCCGCTGGGCATTGTGTCTGATCGTCACACTGAATCTCGGTCGCCACCGGAATGTCGAAGCTCACGACACAGGCGGGCGAACAGACCGCCATCCCCAAAAGTATCAGTCGTACCCATCCCATGGCGGCTCGTATAGGCGATTCGGGCCGGGTTGGGTAGCGCGCCGAGGCCCGCAGGTCGACCGCGAAGCCCAAGCCTCATTGGCGCTGGGCTGCTCTGATGAAGGCGTTGGCGGCGAATCGTCTCGGTCACGGCATGACCAACACGACCCGCCCCGCCGCGATCGCTCAGCCCGGCCCCCCGCGGCGTGATCGGGATGTGTACTCCACCTTGGGAGCACTGCCGCTGCGCTTTCCCTTCCGGCTTCCCTGATTGCCGCCGCGGAATTGGGCCCGCCCAGAATCAGCGTTGGCTTGCTTCGGTGCGTTGCCCCTGCGCCGGCCGCCGCCCTTGGGCGCCTCGGAGCGGGTCGCGTTTTGGTTTCGACTCCCAGCGGACGCAGACCCGCCCCCTTGGCCAGCCCCAGCGCCAGCTTTCTTACGCCGGCGCCGGCGCTTGCCCCCGGAGGGTTGCTGGCTGGTCTTTTTGGTCTGCGCAAATTTCTCCAGCTCTTCGGTGGTGACGGGATTGTAGACGTAGGTGGATTCCTTGGGCTCGAGCCCGAGGGTGCGGCGACGATCACGGGCCTCCCGTTCGATCTCGGCGATCTCGTCGAGCAAGGACTTGGTCGTGGTCTTCTGGGGAGCTGGGGTGAACTTGCCGCTGAGTTCGTAATCCGGCGTCAGCTCACTGCGTTGATACACCGCCCACATTTCCTGGCCATAGGGCAGGCGCCTGGTGCGCGGCACGTGTCGGGCGAGGAAGCTGTTGAGGTTGTTGACGTCCCGGACCAGGATGCGCTCGGCGTTTTGATTGCCGGCGGCGCTGATGGCCTGGGGGAAGTCGATGATCACCGGACCATCGGCGGCCATGAGCACGTTGAAGTCCGACAGGTCGCCGTGCACGATGCCGACGCAGAGCATCTTGACCGTCTCGCGCAGGAGCTGGTCGAACACCCGCTGGGCTTCGTCGGGGCTGCAGCGAATGTCGCCGAGACGCGGTGCGGGGTGCCCGTCGGCGTCGGTGACGAGCTCCATCACCAACACGCCGTCGATGTAGATGAAGGGCTCGGGGACCCGTACACCCGCATCGCGGAGGCGATAGATGACATCGACCTCCGTGGCCTTCCACGCCGCCTCATCGCGGGATTTGCCGTAGCGCGAGCCCTTGGCCATAGCCCGCTGGTCGCGGGTGTTACGGACCTTTCGGCCCTCGGTGTACTGCGAGCGGTGCTTGAAGCTGCGGTGCTGGGCGTTTTTGTAGGCCTTGGCAACGCGCAGGTCGTCGCCAACCCTCACCAGGTAAATCTGCGCTTCTTTGCCGCTCAGAAGTGGACGAACCACCTCACTGATCACACCCTGCTCAACCAATGGGAGCAGGCAATCGGGAACTCGGATGGGGGGTCCTCCTGCGTGACGTGTCTTGCTGGGCTCTTTTAGCGTTTCGCCGCGGGATTGCAAGTGAGAAATCGCGCCACCGGGGACGAACCGCGAGGCGCGCACGGCGGGCTCAAGAGCGCCGCTGGGGCTCGATCTCTGCGAGCAGCGCCGCGAAACCCCGGCCCTCGGCGACCGACACCGCCTCGTCGATGACGAACTGCGCCTCGCTCTGGCGCTGTAGATCGTTGAGACACAGGGCCTGCTGCCAAAGGCAGCGGGCGAGGTCCTCCAGCAGGCCGAGCTCCCGACAGGTCTCCTCCTGCCGGACGAGTAGCGCCAGGGCCTCCTCG
Organism: Deltaproteobacteria bacterium; assembly: GCA_030590185.1. The sequence goes on along the minus strand of JAUUZB010000196.1, from coordinate 3,848 downwards.
GCGGCACCCTGCTCGCGCCGAGTGACCGCCAACTCGTGCAAGGATCGTTGGGTACCGAGTGGCGCCCCCAGCGCCTCCCACATCTCCATGGCCTCGGTCAGGCGCGCCGCCGACTCCTCCAGATCGCCGAGTCCTCGTAGCGCTCGGCCCGAGTGATGCAAGGCGCTGGCCCGCCCGGACTTGCTCTCCAGCTGCCGCGCGATCTTTGCCTGGGACTCCGCCAGCGTGAGTGCCGCTGCGATCTCGCCGCGCTCGAAACGGGTCACCGATTGGTTGCCGAGGCAGGACTGCAGGCCGGCGCGATCCCCGAGCTCGCGACAGATCTCCTCCTCCTGGCTGTGCAGGTCCAGAGCAGCCTCGAAGTTACCCCAGGCCCGCTGGACCCCGGCCTGGTTGCCGAGCACCGCCCGCAGGCCATCGAGGTGCCCCAGCTCCCGGCAGATCGTCTCCGCCTCGCGCAACAGGGTCATGGCCCCCGGCAGCTCACCGCGGGCGTCCAGGAGTTGAGCCTGGTTGCAGAGGGTCGCCTGGAGCCCCGCCTGGTGTCCCAATTCGCGACATATCTGCTCCTCCTCGGCGTGCAACCGCAGGGCGCCGGCGAAGTCGCCGCGGGAGCGCAACACCAGGGCGCGGTTGCCCAACGCCACCTGCAACCCGCTCATGTTGCCGATAGTGCGGCAGATCCTCTCCTGTTGGTGCAGCAGCTCCTCGGCGGCTTCGAGCTCGCCGCGGTTCATCATCACCAGGGCGCGGTTGCCCAGGGAGGCCTGAAGCCAAACCTCATTATCGAGACGCCGGCAGATTGCCTCCTGCTCGCTGAGCAGGCGCAGGGCCTCGTCGACCGCGCCTCGGGTGCTCGAGATGAGCGCCCGGCTGCCGAGGACCGCCTGCAGGGCACCGTCGTCCCCGAGATCACGGCAGAGGCGTTCTTGATCCAGATAGCTCGTCAGGGCGCCGTCGAGATCGCCGAGGGCCATCTGGATGCGCGCCATGTTGGCCATGGCCGCCAGGACGCTGCGCACCTCCGAGCCGGGTCGGGCAGGGCTTTGGTAGTGGCCGACTAGGAAACGCCACAGCCCGAGGGCCTCCCGTGGATAGCCCAAGCCGTCGAGCAGGGTCGCGACCCACCAAGCCGCCTCTGGATGGGCGGCGGGTGTGGCGAGGAGATCGGCGTAGGCGTCGTTGGCCCGGAGCGGCGAGCTGGTTTGGATCTGCGCCCAGTAGCGCTTGACGTCGATCGGGCTGCTCGCCCAGGCCGCGGCGAAGAAAGGTAGATTCCCCAACAGGCGCGCCAACCTGTCCCAGGCACCGGCCCGGGCGAGCTGCCAGGGCAACTCGTCGATCATGCGCTGGTTGATGGCACGGGTCGCGAGGTAACCCACCAGACTTGCCCGGCTTCGCTCGCGGTCTTCGGCGTCACCGAGATACCGGGTCGCGACGGCGTGGCGCAGATACTCGTGGGAAAAGCCGATGAGCCCGGAGCGGCTGAGCAGGCCGTCGGCGGCGGCGAGGGTCAGGGGTGTCCAGATCGCCTGGGGCAGGCGGGCGTCATCGCCGAGCAAGTCGAGCAACTCCGCCTCGGACAAACCGCGGCGGGCGGACCACAGCAGGGTCATGGCGTCACGAACCAGGCCGGAGCGATCCTGCTCGTAGTCCCGCTCCCAGCCGGCCAACACCTTGTCGTAGAGCGCCGGGATATCGACGGCCTCCAGCAGATCGAGTATGCGCTCGTCGAGGGTCTCGTGGGCGCCGTGTTGGCGAACCTGATCGAGTAGGACCCGCAGGTAGAGGGGACTCGCCGCCTGCGGGCAGGTCGCAATCCGACCGACGCGCTCGGCGTCGAGGGCCTTGGCGAACTGCGCCAGGTAACCGGCGATCAACTCGCGGCGCTCGGCGTTGGTGAGGGGTTCCACCCGCATGGTTTGCCAACCGCGACGCTCGAGCTCGTCGAGGCAGCGGCCCGCCAGGGAGGAGACGATCAACCTGACCCCGGGCGGCAACGTGGCCGGCAACCAAGTGAGCTCCAGGGCGCCATCGCGATCCTCGAGCTGGTTGAGGCCGTCGATGACCAGCACCACCGGGCCGAGCTCGGCGGCGGACCGCAGCGCGGTGGCGAAGGCCTTTCTCAAACCGGGGGCATCGTCGGGGACGTCGACACCGATCCCCAGGCGGCGATTCAGCTCACCGATGATCCGCTGTGCCATCGCCATCCAGTCGGCGCTGCGCGGTCCGGCCCCGATGAAGTGAACGACCGCTTCGCCGTGGCCTACGGACCAGTTGGCGAGCAGGGCGGATTTGCCAGCCCCTGACGCGCCCGCGATCACCAACGGGGCACCATCGACGGCGGCCGCGCGATCGAGCCGTTCGAATGCCGCTGGCCGGCGCACGTAGACCTGACTTCGGGAGCGCGCATAGGCGGTGTGGACCGCCTCATCCTGGGCCAGGGGATCTGGGGCCGCATCCGCCGGATAGAGCCGATCGATGGCCGCGGCGAGATCGTCATGGACCCAATCGCCGAGGGTGCGGGGGCTCGGGTAGGCCTCCCGCAGGCTGACGCCGCTGGCGCGGATTTCATCCCTCAGGGCCCTGAGGCGAGCGCGGCGGCCGGCGGCGAGCGCTTCGGCCCGTTCGTGGCCGAGGCTGGCGGTCTCCAATGGGTCGGGCCCCTCTTCATGCAACGAGCGCTCATCTGGCGGCAGGGCGTCGAGCCAGAGCGGATCGCGGAAGTAGAAAAAGGAATGCCGCGCCGCCGCTGGATCGTTGAGCACGCCGTGGCGGATCTCGAGCTCGGTGACCGAAGCGCCACCACGTTCGGCGAGCCAAGGTTGCTGTTCGATTAGGTTGGGCGGTAACGACGGCGGCACCCAGCCGTAACGCTCGCCGAGCATCCCGAGAAAAAATGGCCGGCAACGATCGATCTCCGCCAGACACAGGGGCAACACCTGACCCTCTGCCGTTTGCTCGTCGGTGATCCCCCAACGCAGATCCACCTCGAGCCAGGCGACGCCGCGGCTCTCACACCGCTGGCGCAGGCGCGGGAAGACCTGCTTGATCAGCTCATCCCGCTCCGCCTGCATGTCGCGGAAGGTCGACGACACAAAGAGTCGGATCTCTCTTGCGGCTGTGGGGCTCATCCCGAGGCTCGCGCCCCCCTCCTGCGCCATCAGATTTCAGCCGGCGCCCGCCCATGATATGATCGGATGCAGGTGAAATCGATCGGCGCCGACCGTGGCGCGCTGCCGAGGGGAAGCCATGCAGACAGGTCGTACCGGGGGCCCATCCGGGGCAACACCGCCAGCCAACTCGGGCGGCGCCGACACCGTCGAGGCCAAAGCGCCAGCCCAAAAACGCCTCACCGCGGACAGCAAAATGGGTGCCGGCCAGGAAAAGCCGGCGGTGCCGGTCCAGCCCAAACCGGGTGATGGTGGGCCGCCCCCGCCAGGATCCCAGGGAGGCGGCGGCACGGCGGAGATAGCCACCACCGCCGCCGCAGGGCCAACCCAGGACAGGTGGGATGTCCCGGTTCAACCACCCCCCAAGGGCGGCGGCACGACGACCGGACCAGGCGGCCCCACCACCGGCGCGGATCACCTCGGCGCCGCCATGCCCGCTGGCGCTGCCCAGGACCAGTTCGAGTTGCCGGTGCTGCCCAACCCAGGTGGAGGCATGGTGAGGGGTTCCGGGGGGGGGCTGCAGTCCCAGCTGGGCTTGCTCGACCCGGCCCTGATCTCGGAGTTGATCACCAGCCAGCGCCACACCGAAAACAACGAGTCGAGCGAGGCGCGCCCCCGTGAAGAGGCCGCGGCGCGCGCCAAGGCCGACAAGTCCGCCAAATCCTCTGCCGCCCT
>JAUUZB010001068.1 GCA_030590185.1 Deltaproteobacteria bacterium | reverse complement strand
GTCGAGTGCCCTGCTGTTCGCCGCCGGTCTCGACCCGGCCCTCGGTTTGATCCGTGGCCGGATGATTGACGTGGACCAACGCTATTGGGTCGCGCTCACCGATACGGTGATCGAATTGCTCGAGACCAGCGCCGGGATCGCGGTCACCGACGTCCAGACTGAGTTCATCCCCGCGGCCCGGGGTTGGGTCGCGGACCGATCCGGCAGTGAGATCCTCTTGCGGGATCTGATCCTCGCCTGTCTCGAGCGGGAGGCGGCCGCCGGCCCCGGGGGATCGGTGGCCTTTCTCGAGGCGCTGGTGAGCGATCTGGCGGCGAAACGGGAGGCCCAATGGAGCCTCAATCTCGAAGAGCTCTCCCTGCGCGGCTCGATTTACGGCAACACCCCGAACATCGCCGCCTACGCCGGCACAGGTGAGACGCGGCTCACCTCCCCTGATAGCTACACCCTGGTCGGCCGAGGCCGCCTGACCCTCCTCTACGATGATTCGAGCCTGGCGTGGGAGACGCGGCTGAACGCTGAGTACAGTCAACAGTTCGGTGACGAGATCGATGAGCAGAACCCGATTGACGATCTGCGCGCCTCGACCGAGCTGCGGCTCAACACCTTCGCGGTGGTGGTCGGAGCGGCAGGCACGACCCTCACACCGTACGTGCGGCTCGAGTTCGACACCGAGTTCACCCCGCCGCCCGATCCCAATCCCGGCCTCGACCATGAAGAGGCCACCCTGCCGCATCAGAAGAAGGCGCGCGCCGACGCCGGCCTCCACGTCGACCCGGGCGAGTACGTCGACGTGGTCAAGTTCGGCGGTGTGTTCGAATACGACATCTCCGACCCGGAGGCTCCGAGCCAGGGCTTTGGTCTGGTCCTCTCCTACGAGCTCAAGTGGGCGCTGACGTCCTACCTGGTTTGGACCAGCCGCCTGAACCTGCGTTACCTCATCGACGATGGCAGCGAGGCGAACAATGAGCTCGGCTTGGTCATCGAATCGTACAACAGGCTGTCGGTTCCGGTCAGCGAGGCGATCAGCCTTTTCGCCGAGCTCGACGTCTTCGGCGCCCAGGGCAGGGGCACGTTGACCCGCGAGCTGGCCGCGAGTTGGATGGTGTCCGGCGGGATCGAGCTGGCCTGGTTGGTCAAGTCGTGAGGGCCGCGAGCACTTCCACCAGTCGATCGATGTCACCGGTATTATTGAAGGCGTGGGGCGAGATGCGCAGGCCGCCGCTGCGCACGGACACCGAGACTCCCTGCCGGGCCAGGTCGGCGGCGAGCTCGCTGGCGTCGCCGGGGGGGTGAATGATGAGGATCCCGGCGCGCTCCTCGGGGGATGGGCCCACCGCCCAACCGCGGGCGGTGGCGCGCTCCTCGAGGTGGCTGAGCAGGCCGCGCACGTGGCCCTCGATGTTCCGCACGCCGAGGGCGTCGATGAGCTCGAGGGCCGCGCCCATGCCGTAGATCAGCGCGTAGGCCGGGCTGCCCTCCTCGAATTTTTGTGCGTCTTCGCGCAGCTCGAAGCTGGGCTGCTCAAAATTCCAGGGATCCTTGGTGCTCTTCCAGCCGACCAGCACTGGCCGCACCCGATCGATCACCGCCTCGTCCACGAACAGGATGCCGACCCCGCACAGCCCGAGCATCCACTTGTGGCTGTCGGCGGAGAGGAAGTGGATACCTAGCTCCTTGACGTCCAGCTCAAAGGCGCCGACCTGTTGGATACCGTCTACGCACAACAGGACATTCCGCTCGCGACAGAGTTGGCCGATGGCCGCCAGATCGGTGCGGTGCCCGGTGGCGAACTGCACGGCGCTGATGCTCACCAGGCGCGTCGCCGGGGTGAGGGCCCGCTCCACCCCGGCAGGGGTGACGCCGCCGCGCTCCGGTGCGATGGGACGAACCGTGACGCCACGGTCGGCGAGGTGCAGCCAGGGGTAAATGTTGGATGGGTATTCGAGCTCGGTGAGGGCCGCGACCTCATCGCCCGGTTGCCACGGCAGACCTTCGGCGACCAGTCCGAGACCGTGGGACGTGTTGCGCACGAATGCAACCTCGTGGGGGCCGGCGCCGATGAGACGTGCGGCGCGTTCACGGATCCCGCCGGCGACGTCCTCCCAGTCCGCCTCGTGATGGAGACCGTGGGCCACGAGGTCGTCGAGCCAGCGGTTGACCGCGTCACGGACCCCGAGCGAGGTCGGCGCTACGCCCGCATTGTTCAGGTAGGCGTGCTGACCGCACACGGGGAATTGGGCGCGAAATGCCTCGAGGGGGTCGTTGGACATGCGGGGATGTTAGGGTCGTGGTCGGGGTGAATCAAGGCGGGCGCGTTGTCCGGGCGGGTGCAGACGAACCGACACCCGCCGCGTTTGCCGATCTCGATGGTCAGCAAATGCTGGTTGTCCGAGTACGGCACCTGTGATTTCTTAATTGCGGGGCATTCAGATTATTGGGTGGATTGATGACGATCGGGATTCTAACCCTGGCCGTGGTGCTCTCCTTGCCCCCGCCGCAAGCTCAGGACCCGGACGCGCCGTCGGCGCAGGGTACCGGGGGCGGGACCGCCGAAGCGGCCGATCCGCCCGCTGGCGACGGCGACGCAGCGCCCGAGGCATCACCGAGCGACGCACCAAGGGGCGGTGAAGCTCCGGCTGGTACGCCGCCGACCGGCGACGCTGCGCCTGGGGCATCACCGAGCGACGCACCAAAGAGCGGCGAAGCTCCGGCTGATAGGCCGCCGACCGGCGACGCTGCGCCTGGGGCATCACCGAGCGACGCACCAAGGGGCGGTGAAACTCCG
>JAUUZB010000419.1 GCA_030590185.1 Deltaproteobacteria bacterium | reverse complement strand
GCTGTGCATCGGCCGGAAGTAGGCGTTGCCCCAGGCGCGGGCCACCCGATCCGCGGGGAGCGGCTCGCGCAGATCCAAGCCCTCGGCCGTCATCCCAGCGATGGCGCGAAGCGTCGGGGCGATGTCTTGTAACGAGGCGAGGCCGGCGCGCTCACCCGGCGCGACCCCGGCGGCCACCAGCGCCAGCGGCACATCGACCACCTCGCCGTGGTGGGAGTGCCCGTGCTCGAACCCGCCGTGCTCCCAGAACTCCTCGCCGTGGTCGGAGGTGAACAGGACCGCGCCGCGCTCGAAGATACCACGGCTCTCCAAAACGCGCAGCAGGCGCAGGACGTGGCGGTCGGCGTAGGCGACCTCCTCGCGATGGGCGCGAAGGACCGCGGCTCGTTCCTCGGCTCCCATGAACCAATCGCCCGAGCGAACGTTGCGCAGCAGGTTGTAATCCCAGATCTCGCCGGTGGAGTGGCGGTAGGGAAGGTGAGGCTCGGAGAGGTGCACCCAGAGGAGATAACCGTTGTCCGGTGCGTCTTCGATCCAGGCGATGGCGGCGTCCACCACGTCGCGGGCGTCGCCGGCGTCCGAGGAGGGTCCGGGGAAACCCAGCAAGGTCATGGGCGGCCCGACCACGCTGCCGTGGCGCCAGGTTTGGAAGTGGCGTGACAGGGGCATCAAGGCGACCACCGGGTTGGTGGTCAGCGCCGCGGTGACGTAGCCCGCCTCCTGAAGCTCGGTGGGTAGCATCGGCAGGTCGGCGCCCCAATCGCGCATGGTTTGTTTCATGCCCGGCTCGCGACCGGAGCCATGCTTCTCGCCGGCGAGGCCGGACCACAGAGTAACCAGGGCCGGCCAGGTCCAACAGGAGGCGGACATGGCGCGGGGCCAGGTCGCGCCGCGCTCGGCCAGGTAACGCCAGCTCTCCATGTCGCTGGCAAAGTCGGCGCGCAGGGTGTCGACGGTGATTACCACCAGGGGCGGGCCATCGGAGGTAGGCGACGGGGCCGGGAGGAACGGCTGCACCACCTGGCCGGGGCCGATCAGCGCCATGCGCAGCAACAGGGGGCCGGTGAGGGTGAGCAGCACCGCGGGGATGTGACGCCACAACAGGCGGTCGAGCAGCCGCACCGCGAGATAGGCGATCGCGGCGAGGCCGATGGCGATCAACGGCAGCGCCACCGTGGCCGGCGCAAAGGCGAGGGTGAACAGGTCGCCCGCCAGGTGGATGAGGCCGAGCACGGTGGCGGCGGTACCGGGCCAGGCGGCGGAGCCTCGCCAATCCTCGGGCGCCAGCGCCGCGTGCACCAGTCCGATGATGACCAAGCCGAGCAGCTCGGCGGCCCAGGTGCCGGTGGAGAAGCGGCGGAAGTCAGAGGCGAACAGCAGGATCTCGAGGATCGCGAGCGACCACCAGGCGATCAGGAGACGTCGTCGCCAACGGTCGTGGTAGAGGCGTTGCCCCAACTCTCGGATGCGTTGCTTCACGTTCGCTACGAATGCACGTTTCTATCGGTCGAGTCGAGGCGAGGCGAGCGTCGGAGCCGGTCGAGGCTAGTCGGGTCGAATCGCGTCGGGTCGAATCGCGTCGGGTCGAATCGCGTCGGGTCGAATCGCGTCGGGTCGAATCGCGTCGGGTCGGGTCGGGCCCGGTCCGGTCGGGCCTTCAGGTGCCGATGGCGCTCACGCTTCGTCAGGCAGCAAGCGGTGCTCGGCCAGCTCGCGTTCCAACACCGCGCGCCGCTGGGGGTCGACCCCGAGCGCCGCGAACAGCTCCCCCATCGACTCGATCAAGCTCACCTTGCCGGTGCGCTCCGGGTCGATGGTGCGCGCCGTGGCCAAGGCGGCCCGCAGCACGCGTTTTTGCACGTTGCCACCCCAGCCATGCACCGCGACCACCAAATAGATCCGCTCGAGCTGGTCGAAGAACTCTGGGACCCGGTTGAGCATCCGCTTGGCAAAGGCTTCGTCCGGGGTCTTGGTCGCGTCGTCTTGAATCGACACGTAGATCAACGGCCGACCGAGCGCCGCCCGCCGCGCCACCACCGCCTCGGTGATCACGTCGAGGTCGTCCGGCACGCCCGCGATCCAGCGCACGAAGAAGAGCTCGTCGACAAGAAAAGAGCGATACGCCATCCAGACCGAATTAGAGCGCATTCGGTCCCGCTGCTCAACCTAGGAGCACCTGGACAGGGCATGTCTCGATACCGACACACATGGTTGTGCTGTTTTTATTGGTCTTTTCCTTGGCACAGGGCGTGCAGTAAGCTCCTATGTCTGCGAATCGAGAGGAACATTCCATGGCCGATTTCGCCCGCAAGCCCCTGTCCCGTTACCCCGAGCCCGCCTATCCGGAGCTCTGTGACCACCGGGTACCGGCCGCCGGCATGTCAGCCTCGCTCAAGCGCGCCATCGCCCTTGCCTTGATCGGCAGCGGCGCATCGCTCACCACCGCCGGTTGTTTCGGTGGCTCGATGTTGATGGGCGACGCGCCGTCCCCGTACCTCGAGAGCTGCGTGGTCACCGACACCACAGCTCGCGCCGTGCTCCTCGAGGCGTTCGAGCAGCGCGGCTATCAGATCAACGAGGACTACCCCATCGGCACGGGCGCGCTGAGCTTTGAGGCGGACGGCTTTGACAAGGTCGCCACCGTTGGCTTCGAGTACCAGGCCCACTCCGAAGGCGACAGCCTCGACTTCGCCGTCGAGGAGCAGCTCTGGCAGTGGAACCAGGGGGACGGCCCGTTCTTCCTCATCCTCGACGAGGCCACCTACGACTGCGACGGCTACGGGAGCGACGAGGCCAGCGCCCTCGACGAGCTGCGCGTCCAGGTCGAGGCATTCTTCACCTCCCTCGCCGACCAGGGCGCGATATAGTCCTCCGGTGCGCGCCACCCTCCACCTCACCCAGACCTGCAATCTGGCCTGTAGCTATTGCTACGCCGGCGCCCAGAGCGACAACGTCATGTCGGCCGACACCGCCCGGACCGCCATCGACTTTCTCTTCGATCAGCTCACCGGCGACGACCTCTCCCTGACCTTCTTCGGTGGCGAGCCGCTGCTCGCCTTCCCGATGATCCGCGCCGTGGTGCCCTACGCGCAGCAAAAGGCGGCGGCCCATCCGGGTGTGTCGGTACGCTTCGCGGTCAACACCAATGCCACGATCCTCAGCGAGGAGATCGCCGACTTTTTGCGCGAGCAGCGCTTCGAGTTGATCCTCAGCGTCGACGGCATCGCCGCCGCCCACGATGCCCACCGGCGCTTCCCCAACGATGAAGGGTCCTTCGCGGTGGTCGAGCGCAACCTCGCGACCTTCCTGCGCATCAACCCCTACGTCATCGTCATCTCGGTGATCACGCCGGAGAACGTCGATCACCTGCGTGACTCGGTCCTCTATCTCGTCGAGCGCGGGGTGCGCCTGATTCGCCCGACCGTGGAGCGCTCCGCCGCCTGGGACGACGCCAGCTTCAAGCGTCTCAAGCGCGCCTACAACGATCTGGCCGACACCTACATCGACCTGCACCGCCGCGATCTCCAAGTCTTCATCGGCTCCGTCGACGATCGCATCTTCTCGCGGGTGCGCGGCGATCGCCCGCGCACCGCCTGCCAACTAGGTGAGGCCGAAATCTCCATCGCGCCGGACGGCACCCTGTTCCCCTGCGTGCAGTTCATCAACGCCGAGAGCGTCAAAACCAAGGACAAGGCGATCGGCCACGTGAACGACGGCTGGGACCGCCCGGCGCGCGCCGCGGTCATCGCCGAGTCGAACGCCCCGTCAGAGCGTTGCAGCGAGTGCGCCCTGAACGGCCGCTGCGTCAACTGGTGCGGCTGCATCAACTACCGCACCACCGGCAAGCTCAATGAGATGTCCGCCTTCAGTTGTGCCCACGAACAGATGCTGTTTCCGATCGTCGACCGGATCGGTGCGACGCTTCACCAGGAGAAGAACCGGGTCTTTGAGAAGAAGTTCTACGACCCGAGCTTCTCGTTCTTCTCGGATTTGGGGTGACTCGACCTACTCGACCTACTCGATCGGCTCGACCCACCCGACCAGCGGCGCGACCTGCCGGAACAGCCGCGGCCCAAAGTCGGTTTGGCCGGGGATTGGATCGCGATCGCAGGGCCCGTCATCCAAGCGGTTGACCTCGCAGCCGACGGTGATGAACAGCACGTCGCGCCCGTCCTCGCCGAGGATGACCGCGGAGTCGAGCAGGTGAGCGTTTTGTGCCAAGTTGGTCACGCCAACCGGACCGAGCCCCGGGGAGCCGATTCGCTCGATCTGCAGGTGGCTACCAAAGGTTCCGCTGTCGGTACCCTCGGTGGTGCGCCACAGCTCGGCGCCCGTGACGTCATTGTCAAAACCAATCCACAGCCGGCCCCCGGCGGCCATCAGCAGGGAGATGGCGTGGTTGTTGGTGTTCATGTCGTTGGCCGGGTCGGCGGTTTGGACCACTCGGTCCCAAGCTCCGAGGGAGCTGTAGCGCCAAAGCTCGGCCCCGCCACCGCTCAGGTTGCGCGCCACGAACAGGTGGTCGATCCACTCCACCATGAACGGGATGCCCTTTTCGCCGGGCCGAACGGGCCCGAGGTGTGTTGCCTCGAGGGTGATCTCGCCAGTGTCCCACCACTGGTCCGCGGCAGGCGAGCCCTCGACACCGAGATAATCGTGACGCACGTCCTCCCAGATGGTGTCGCCGGTGGGCGGCACGTCGGTGGTGGCGGCGATGCCGCCGTTGTTGGCGACAAAGAGGCGCCAGCCCAGGGTGTCGCTGAAGATGGCCATGCTGTCGATGCCCACGAAGGCCGCCTTGTTGTCCGGCGTACCGGCGGCGCCGATGTAGGGAACCTCGCTGATCGAGCCGCTGGTCCCGGAGAGCCCCAGAGTCGTATCGCCGCACGGTCCCCAGGGCCCGCTCGGTCCGCTGCCGCCGCTCGGTCCGCTCGGTCCGTCAACCTTGAGCGAGAGCACTGGGCGATCCGCGACATCATCGCTGAGGAAACCGAACAACAGGCCAGTGGCTGCGGAGAAGACCGTCTGTAGGGTTTGGGTATTGTCCGGCAGGGTGCTCTGGGTGGGGCAGGAGTTGACCAACAGCAGCGCCTCGGAGGCGAGGCTG